>NZ_JRFE01000021.1 GCF_000756305.1 Myxosarcina sp. GI1 | reverse complement strand
GGCCAAGTGGCTGAAGTTCTAAAATCAAACTCAACTTTTTTAGATTTAGTACTAGAATTGTTTGCCATTATTTTTACCTGTAACTTTTGCACGAGCTTTTTTTGGCAGTAAAAAAAGCTTGAATTAACTAAATGTTTCTGTTTTGATGGTTCTGTTATAAAATGCGAAGTTTTAAAAAATTGCGATCGGTGTCACCCGAAAATGTGAGAATCAAAGCCAACCAAAAAAACAAGGCAATCGCCTTGTTTCATTAGTAAGAATTAGAGTTAAAACTTTAGTTTTAACTCTAATAAAAGTTGTCTGAACAATGCTTGATAAAGTAGCTTCAATAGTAACGAGCGTATGGATTTACTAAACCAATTTCACCAGAATAGATTTAAATTGAGTTTAGACTCCATATACATCGATACCAACGAGATTATCTAATTCTTTGTTAGATAGAGGATCGCCTCCAAAATCGTCATAGGCTTGAATTAAGGCACTGGTTAGAGGAGCATTGTAACCCGTACCTACTTCGTTTGTAATCCAATCATTGCGGTCGTCATTATAGTCAAAGTCGTTAGTCGAACCAGGACCACCTACCATTGCCCCATAGAGGAGGTGTTCGTTAGGCTTACCATAAGGAGCATCGCCAGCAGAGGCTCTATGATGGGGTTCTTTGGGATAATTTTTACCAAAACCAATCATGTAACTGGCATTTCTGGGGTTATCTCCCAAGATGTAATCTATTTGATCTTTGGCAAAATCTCGATAGCTTTTGTTGCTCTTAACAGTATCGTTGTATAAGCCAACTAAATATGAGGTAGCCGAACTTAAAGCTAGGGAACCCCAGCGTGTTCGCCAAGCCAGTCCGCCAGGACTGTACTTAACGTTACCAGTACCATTAATCCAATTTTTTGCCCAACCTTCAAACATGTCTTTGTATTTGGGATTTTTACTTTCTTGGGCTAAAAGTAAGTTGGCGGCATTAGATTTATTATCTGCCATCCAACTCCAGTCGGCAGGATAACCAATTTCATTGTCAAAAATTTGTTCGGCGCGTTTGAGATATTTTTGTTGACCAGTTGCTTTGTAAAGCCAAGCTGCACCTTCTGCCAGTTCGTCGGCATAGCCACTAAACGAAGTATAAAAAGGATTGGCTTGAGGTACGGAATCAGAATATTTACCTCGATACTTATCGGCAAATTCAAACAGTTGCTTGGCATTTTTTAACAGTTTGTTGGCATAGCTATTATTAACTCCACGAAACAGCATCGAAGCCGAAGCCAGTGCCGATGCAGTTCCTGCGGCTACATCAGACCCAGGTTTGTTGCGATCGATTTTAAAGGCAGGACGCTTCATGGTCATTTTTTCTGGAGGACCCCAGTAAGCATGGTCGGCATTACCGTCACCTACTTGAACGTAAAGCTTTTTAGTTTTGCCTCCTTGAGTTACGTGGGCTTTCAGAAAATAATCAGTCCCCCATTTGACCGCATCTAAGAGTTCGTCCCACTGTCCGCTTTGTTTGTATGCCTGTTTGTATTCAATTCCCCCCCAGGCAAGCATCGTATTATTAGCAGACATAGGTAAACCGAATTTCACATGATCGCCTGCATCGTAATAGCCTCCTCTCAGGTCACGACCGACATCCGAACCATCTTTTAATGCTGAATCACCGCGCCATTTAACACGATTGTCTTTGGGAAGATCGCCAGAACGGTTGGCTTCAAAGAAGAGAAAAGATTTTTGTAAAGCTTCACCGTATTTAAATTGACCTTTTTGTTTGGTACTTTTGGGTGTGTCCATAGGTTTTTCGGAAGCTTTTGGTTCGGGCTGGGGCGAAGTTACTTTTGGCTTGTCAATCACAGGATCCTGAAATCAAAATCGATATTTTTGTTATTGTTTTTTGGAGAATTAGAAGGATTATTCATGGCGTTTAAAGACTTACCGTTAAAGGCATAATTTTTAGGAGCAACTACTTT
>NZ_JRFE01000020.1 GCF_000756305.1 Myxosarcina sp. GI1 | reverse complement strand
GGCCAAGTGGCTGAAGTTCTAAAATCAAACTCAACTTTTTCAGATTTAGTACTAGAATTTTTTGCCATTATTTTTACCTATAACTTTTGCACAAACCTTTTTTGGCAATAAAAAAAAGCTTGAATTAACTAAATGTTTCTGTCTTGATGGTTCTGTTATAAAATGTGAAGTTTTAAAAAATTGCGATCGGTGTCACCCGAAAATGTGAGAATCAAAGCCAACAAAAAAAACAAGGCAATCGCCTTGTTTCATAGGTACAAATTGAAATATTTATATGTAAAATATTTGTTATGTTTTGCTTCTATCGAATTTAATTTAAGTTTGACAGTAGGGACAAAAATGTGAAGAGCGCCCTGCCAGTTTAATTTTTGCGATCGCAGTACCACAAACGCGACAAGGTTTGCCAGATCTGCCATAGACTAAAGCTGCATCACCATAGTTACCGCTTACCCCTAATAAGTTAAGAAAATCACTAAAGGTAGTACCACCTCGATCTATTGAAGTTTTGAGAACTGTAGTAATTGCTTGATGTAACCGATCGAGCTTGTCTGGGGTTAGATCGACAGCAACAGTATCGGGTTTGATACCACTTTTAAACAATGCTTCATCGGCATAAATATTACCAATTCCAGCTACAATTGCTTGGTCTAATAAGAGCGTTTTGATGTAGCGACGACGATTAGCTAATTTAGCTGCCAAATAGTCTACTGAAAAATTGGGGTCGAAAGGTTCGGGTCCCAATTTCTGTAAACCAGTAACGATATTTTCTGGAGGTACGTAAGGCGGAACCAGCCAAAATTTACCAAAGGTGCGGGTATCGACAAAACGCAATTCGTAGTTATGAGGAAAAAAAAGGCGAATGCGAGTGTGCTTTTGCAAGTCCGTGTCTGTTTTCAACCAAAGTAGCTGACCTGTCATACGAAGATGAACTCCCAACCAGCCAGCAGATTCTAAAGAATCAGTTTTTAGCTGTGCCAGTAAATATTTACCTCGTCTGTTCCATGAGGCGATCGCTTTTCCTGTAAGATTTTCTTGAAATTCTGTTACAGAAGTAGGATAAGCCAGTGTTCTAGGCAATAATACTGCCGTACCTGCGATCGGTTGGTCTAAAGTTAAGTTATTTAAGCCTCGACGGACGGTTTCTACTTCTGGAAGTTCTGGCAAAATTAATCTTCTTCTACAAATGCAGACATTATAAATTATGCCAGAAGAACGCCAAGTAAAAATTTCTCTAGTCTTTCTCGCTCTATAAATTAAATAAAATACTTTAAAAAATAAGATTATGGTTTTATCTATTGCGATCGCCAACAGCCTTACTGCATCCAAAAATTATGATTTTTGCAATCGGAGAGAGCTTGAAAAATGCGATTTTATCTCCAACAAGTTACGGTCAAAATATGACAGATACAAAGTTGCAAAGTTAAGCTCATCCGATTGAGAAATGCCGTAGATGTCGTAAGATAACTTTTGCTAGCTGTTGAAAATCGTGACGGATATACTTGGTTTGACGATCTTCTTGTAAGACATCAGCCAAAATAATTTGACGACCCGAACTAAAAACTTTCTCGCGATCGAAAACAACGGGATGAGAATTTTCTCTGGCGTACTCTAGCAATGACTCCAAAGAAGGAATGCTGCGATTGACTAGTACAGTGTCAAACAGTTTTTGTCTACAAATGCGATCGATCGCTTCAATATGATCGCAGACGCTGTAACCTTCTGTTTCACCTGGCTGAGACATAATGTTGCAGACATATATTTTAGGAACTTTAGCTTTGGCAATCGCATTTCTTATTTCTGGAACTAGTAGGTTGGGAATAATACTAGTATAGAGACTGCCAGGACCGATAACGATACAGTCTGCTTCCTCAATCGCCTTAATTGCCGCAGGAAGCCCTGGTGGATTGGCAGGAAGGCAGCCAATTTGCTTAATTTGTCCTTGAGTTTCGGTAATTTTTGATTCTCCTACAACCAGTTCTCCCGTATCCAGTTCTGCCCATAAATGAACATCGCTGAGAGTTGCTGGCAAAACTCTTCCTCGTACGTCTAAAACTTTAGAACTAGCCATAACCGCTCGTTCTAAATCTCCAGTTATTTCGCTCATTGCCGTTAGAAATAAATTACCAAAGCTATGTCCTTTTAGACCTTCGCCAGCTTGAAAGCGATATTGAAATAATTCTGTAAGTAAATTTTCTTCTTTTGCTAAAGCAGCAATACAGTTGCGGATATCTCCAGGAGGCAATACGCCAATTTCTTCTCTCAGTCTTCCCGACGAACCGCCATCGTCGGCTACGGTGACAATAGCAGTAATATTACTGCTGTATGGCTTTAGTCCCCGTAATAAGTTGGAAAGTCCCGTTCCCCCGCCAATAGCAACAATTTTTGCTCCTTGATGTTTGTGACGACGTGCGATTAACAGATCGATTAACTGGCGATCGCTTTCTGGTTGGAGTACTTCGATAACTGAATTAGCAGCATGAGTTTGACCGTAGCTAAATAAATACAGACCAATAGCGATCGCTATAACTCCTGACATATAGACAGGGATGATTTGAGTTACTGGTGCGAGCGCGCTATAGACTGCAACAGCAAAGTCAAAAATGTGCGTTAGCTTGAGTAAAGCAAATGCTCCTAAACTGGTAAGTAAGACTCCCAAACTACTAATAATTAACCAACGTTTTACTAATAGCCCAGGTACCAGCCATTTATAGTAGAAGTTTAGTCCCTTGGAGACACCTTTATATTTAGCTGCCAAGGTTGCTGTTGATAGTATCTCTTGTCTCGATCTTAAAGTATCAACTAACATAAGCGTTCACCAATAGAATTAATCAAATATTTTTTAAACTAAAAAATGCTGCTCGATCGCCCGAACTAAATTTGTCGTCCAGTAAGTAGCTAGATCGGCACTTTCGGCTTCGACCATAACTCGAATTACGGGTTCGGTACCAGAGGCGCGAACCAAAACCCTGCCGCTATTTCCCATTGCGGTTTTAGCTTTAGCGATTGCCTGTTGTAGTTTGTCGCAGTTTTGCCAGTTTAGGCGATGTTGGCGATCTTCGACTCGAACGTTTTTTAGCAGTTGGGGATAGGTTTGAAAGCTGCAATCTACCATTTCACTTAACGAGTTGCCTTGTTGCTTTACCGATGCCGCCAAATGTAATGCCGTAAGTAAACCATCCCCAGAAACGCCGTGGTGAGAACAGAGTATATGTCCAGACTGTTCGCCCCCTAATACTGCACCAGAACGCATCATCTCAGCCTGAACGTAGCGATCGCCTACAGCCGTTCTGACCAATTTGCCTCCCAAGCGTTCCCAAGCTCGCTCGAAACCCAGGTTTGCCATTACCGTAGAGATAATAGTGTTTTCTGGTAACTGTTGCCGTTGACGGAGAGTCTGACCCCAGAAATACAAAATATAATCGCCATCGACAACTCTTCCCTTGCTATCTACCGCCATTACTCGGTCGGCATCGCCATCAAAAGCAAAGCCTAAATCGGCTTGATGTTGGATGACCGCAGTTTGTAAGGGAAGTAAATGAGTAGAGCCGCAGTCAACATTAATGCGATCGCCATCGGCGTGGTTATGAAGACATATTACTTCAGCACCCATTGTTTGAAAGACTTTTGGCGCGAGATTTACGGCTGCACCCCAGGCCAAATCTAAGACAATTCGCATTCCCTTTAGGTCGATCTGATTCAATAGGGGTTGCTGTAGTGAGTTGACGTATTGTTTTAAAAGTTGTGGACGATAATATTGACGACCTCGATATAAAAGATCGCTTTGTGGTTCCCAGTTTCCTCTTACTCCAGTCTCAATAAGTTCTTGAAGTTTAGAAGTTAGCTTAAGTCCATCGGCACCAAAAAACTTGATGCCATTATCTTCAGGAGGATTGTGACTGGCAGAAATCATTACACCGCCAATTGCGTCTAGAGTATTGGTTAGATATGCCACAGCAGGTGTAGGACATAAGCCAAGATGCCAGACTTCTACTCCTGCGGCATTTAGACCTTCAGCAAGTGCCATTGCCAGCATATTGCTAGAGTTTCTAGAATCTTGACCGAGAATTATAGGAGCAGATAGAGAGTAGTTAGTTTGCAATACCTGCCCCGCCCAAAATCCGACTTGAAAGGCTAGGGGTGCGGTCAAAAGTTCGCCTACTTTGCCCCTAATGCCATCCGTACCAAATAAAGAAGTTGCTGGTAGGGAGAGATCTGCGGTTTGAATTTGTTTATTTAAAGAATATGTTTTAATCATAGTTGCGTAGTTAGTCGTTAGACAATCGTTTCAAACTTACGAACAGTAAAGTCTTTAGCAAACTTGTTTGGTAAATACAGTTTGCTTTTCTAACTAAACTGGAAGCTACGGCTCCAAAGATTGAGGTTGTTTTCTCCTTGGACGATGGCTATTAGTTCGTTGCCTTCATTGGTATTCATAAAGACCGCCTTGCCTTCAGGTAATCCAGTCGGTACAGCACCCAGACTATAGTTAAATATATTGCCGCCTAGTTGAATGACATCACCTTGTGCCGATGAGAAATCAGAGATAAGCGCGTAGTCATCTAATCCTGTAACAGGACGATTGGGCGAATATCTTAGCTCAAATCTATTATTGTTTCTGGTTAAGAAGAGATTGGATAACCATGAAGAACCAATTAGTCCATTGATACCTAAATTGCTACTAACTCCGTCATTGTAGAAAGCTTTGTTACGGCTTCCGAGTACAAATCGATCTGCACCCAAACCACCAGACATGGTATCGATCTCGTTCGTTCCAGGGAGTATAGCGTTAGCGTCTACGCCGACAATTACATCGTTACCCGAACCGCCATTGAGGACATCATTACCACCGTTACCAATAAGATTATCGTTACCGTCATGACCAGCAAGAATATCTTGACCTGCTTCACCTTCTAAGCGATCGCTGCCTGAAGTAGCCATTACAACGCGACCTTTATGCTGTGCGATGCGATCGAAGCTCATTTGCGCGACATTGCCTTTTAGACTGACGCGATCGCCACCGATAATACTTGCTAGTTCGGGATTAGCTATTTGTAGGGCTACCGAACCTTCACCAGCAATGGTGTATTCTAATGTAGATCCATTACCAGTAAGATTTAGTAATTCGGCACGCATGGGCAGTTTGGTAATGCGGGTAACGTTATCTTGAGTAGTACCCAAATTAATCGTAAATTTGCCGCCGTTGGTGGGTAGAAAGACGGTATCGCTATCGTAAGCGTACCAGTTATCGACACTTTGAATGACGCGATCGCTCGCATTGCTAACATCCAAACCAAAGTTACCAACACCAGAAGCGATGACTTCTGCGGTAATGGTATTACCAGAAGTTTCGATAAATAGTTTTGACTGCTCGAAAGCTTGAATGCGTTGGCTAGTATCTTCGAGAGTGGCGAACTCGGCTCCATCGTTATAAGCTTCTTTGATTAAAGCTGCAAACATTTCCTGGGTATAACCAGCATTATCCCAATTGGTTGGACCGTAATCGTGCCAGGGCATTAGTACGATTGGCTTGTTGCCATGACTGGTAACTTCTTTATACTGACGAATCCACTCAGCTTGAGCTTCGGCAGCACTTAGAGGTTGGGGAACATAGGTAACAATCCCATTATTTTCAACTCGAAGGGGAATACCATATTCGATTAAGGTAAAGTCAAAGTAGAGATTGGGAGCAAAGTAAACCTGCTCTTGACCTGGCTGCAAGTAACCAAAACCACCAGGATAGCCAGCACCGACACCAGCATAACCACCTGTAATGTAATCAAAGTATTGGGCAATTTCTAATGCAGTAGGTAGCTGTTCGGGCGCGCCTGGTAAAGCAGCACCAGATACTTTAATTCCCAACTGCTGTTCGATAATCTGTTTGGATTGGTTGAATTCAAACTCTAGCTGTGCGGGGGTGGCAAAATTGGTATTGTTAGGAGTACTGTAATTAGCATATTCTTCTAAATGGGTGTAAGAATGAGTGCCAATCTCGTTACCTGCTGCTAATAAAGCCTCATAATATGGTTTAGAAATAGTCCAATCTGTATAGTTACCAGTTTCTACATTGTCGCCAATGTTGATATAGTAAGAGCCAACAAAATTAAAATCGGTCTTCCACTGGTCTAAAATGGGCAACATTTTATCGTAAATTCCAGCAGAACCATCTTCAGGTTTTATAGTGTATGACTCTTGCGAGCGATCCATATCATTACGCGATAGGAACAGTGAATTGTTACGCGTCAAACTCAGATTTACAGTAGGTTTGGTATCGTAGGTAGACCAACGTAGTGCTTCCCAAGCGAGGTTGTTGTCTCCCAAATAACTAGTAGTGGCAAAGTGTACGTTGCGTCCGCCAGTTTGGGTGGTAACTACTGCATTGTATGTCTGACCGTTGATAGTCTGATCGACTAAAGTAGTAACTGGACTTTTATTGATATCGACACTTTCATAAGCAGCCCAACCAATTCCTTGATAGTTGCGAATAGTTTCATTAGCAACATATCCTTGGGTAACAGGATGAGTATTGTCTGCGGTAAGAGTAACATTACTTCCAGAACCAAAGGCAGTAGGCTTGAGACCTAATATAGTTTTCATACGACTGTAGGGATCGCCTGGTAACAAAGCTCCCGTTTCGTCATTGGTCATAAAGTCACCTGCGGCGACGATGCCAATACCATACTGATATACGGCATCGGTTAAGGTGTCTTGAATTGCTCGAACATCTGCTTTGTTAACGTTGCGAATGGCAGGAAAGACTAAAGTATCGTAGTTGGCTAGCTTATTAATATCCTTAAGATCTTCTTCGGTTAATAGATCGAAGGGAACGCCAGACATGATTGCTTCTTCCTGTATGGACATAAATAACTGCGAATAGGCAGTGCGGTTGATGTCTGTATCTAGTCCGAAAAACTGGTCGGCAGTAGCTTGAGAATAAACAATTCCTATTTTTTTACTCTCATCGGTGCGAGTAGGCAGAGATTTATCGCCAAAAATACTGTATTTTTGAGCGTCATAGCTTCCTGGTAAGAATACTTGGTTATTGACATCAATTAAGACATCGATCGCGCCAGATGCACCATTTAATTGCGACACTGGTATGGCAAACTCTACGATTTTTCCGTTGTCGCTGGCAGCACTATTTAAAGCACCAACATAGTTTTCTCCTGCTGCACCAGTATAGAGATAGGGTTTATTGTCGCTGAAAAAGTTAACGTTATATTCTGCACCTCCTAGAGAACCCCAAATTTGATAACCCGTACTATTATTGCGATCGCTATTAAGCCAGACGGTAGTACCCGCGCCTATTGCCGTACTGTCAGATTTAATGGCAAATACGTAAGCATCTTCTATTAGTTTGCCGTAAATTTCATATCCAGCCTGTCCCGTTCCTGGCAAATAGTCCAGGCGATCGCTTTGCGTCCAGTCACTTAAGTTTCCATCGAGGGTAATGTTGCCATAGGCTGCATTTAGCTCTACAGTGGTTTCTTTACCGTCAACCAGAATTGTCGCAGTATCGTTTTCAGTTTTTAAAGCAGATAGCTCTGACTCTGATAGTTCTTTATTTTGAGCGATCGCGGCAAAAATTGCTCCTTCATCTCCTGTGCTGTCGGTAGCGTTAAGCTGACTATCCAAATAGTGACCGACCTCTTCTAAAAGCAAGTTAGTAATTGCCTGAGAGTTATTTACATTTTTAACTAGAAATTCTTGAGATATATAAATAGTATTATTAGCGCGATCGAAAGCTCCGTTACCGCCGTTTAAGGTTGCCGAAGTTGTAAGTTTAAATTCGGGTAGATTTTTACCTGTAATTAAATCTTTGACCATAGCTTCAGCCCGATCTTCATTCCAGCGATCGCCAAAAGCCAACTCGATTTTTTGGAGAAAATCTGGTTCTCGATACAAACTACGAAGCTGTTTGAAAGCATCTTTTATAGCTGTTACTAAAGCTGTATTGAGAGGAAATAAAAGTTGGGAATTTATAAGATTATTCATAGTTAGTAAAATATTTTATTTAAAAAAAATCGCGGTCGAATTATTAATTATTTGAGGAAATTAATTGATAATGTTGGCGTTCTAATTGCTCTTTGAATAACTCTAAAGATTGCGATTTTTGCAACTTCTTCATTTCCCAGGTAAAAGCAGTGCTTAAAATAATGCTCAAATCGTTGTATCGAGGCTGCCAGCCTAAAATTTGACGCAGGCGATCGCCACAGGCAATCACACAAGCAGGATCTCCTTCACGTCTTTCTGCTTCAACAACGTGAAAATCTATACTAGATATTTTCTTTAACTCGTTTATGACTTCGCAGACGCTGTAACCCTGTCCGTAACCACAGTTAAAAATTTGACTATCGCCGTCTGCTTCTAAATAACGTAAAGCATCGATATGTGCCGCAGCTAAATCTTCAACGTGAATGTAGTCGCGAATACCAGTACCATCGGGTGTGTCGAAATCCGTACCAAAGATACTAACCGCAGGACGAAGTCCTAAAGCTGCATCGCAAGCCATTCTAATCAGGTGGCTGGCTTTAGGCGAAGATTGACCGATTCTACCTGCTAAATCTGCACCAGCCACATTAAAGTAACGTAAAATGACATATTTAAAATCGGAACTCAATCCATAGTCGCGAATCATGCATTCGCTCATTAATTTAGAGCGACCATAAGGATTAATTGGTTCTGTCGCACAAGCTTCACTAACTGGGTTTTCTTGTGGTTCTCCATAAACAGCAGCAGTGCTGGAAAAGACAAGTTTATTAACTCCAAATTTTTGACAGCAGTGCAATAAATTCAGAGTATTTCTAGTGTTATTAGCATAATAAGCTAGAGGATTGGCAACAGATTCTGGTACGGAAATGCTAGCAGCAAAATGCAAAACAGCATCAAATTTATGTTGGCTGAATACTGTTTCCAAAGTCTGTATATCGTTTAAATCTCCTACAATTAGATTGCCGTGTAAAACCGCTTCGACAGAACCAGTAGAAAGATTATCATAAACCACTACGTCATAACCAGCTTCACCTAATTGCCGTACTGCGTGAGAACCGATATAACCAGCACCACCAGTAACTAAAACTTTTCTTTTCATAGAATTTATTTAAGAGTTTTTATATATTTCAATTGCTAGTTTGTCTCAAAAAAAGAGCAATTACATCAAGATACAATAAATTCTTAATCAAGAAATGGAAAAGCAACTATTACCGCTACGCAAAAGTCAAAAGTTAAAAATCAAAAGTTTTACAAAACGAGGCTTTTAAGTTTTTAAAACGGTTGCTTTACTTATACCTTAGTCTAATAGTTAAAAATAAAATGTATTTTACAGTAAAATCTTTGCTCAAGTTTTATAAAAATATTAGATAGTTTTATACAATATTCAAACTATATTTGTAAATTAGTAAATAAACTATTCTGTTAAAGCCATACAATCGTTGTCAGCTTAATGAAACAAGCTTTTATTTTCGATATACTTACTGCTTTTTGGACAGTCACGATTTTCTTCATTTTGTTTTGTTGGCTGCCAATTAAAACTTCTTTGAGCGATGAGCGAGAGTTTTGCGCAAGCCAGATAGTGGGAATTTGGTCGCGTACGATGCTAGTTGCGATCGCAGGAGTTTTGGGTTTGAGTTTTTTACATCTGTTGAATTGGCTAACCCTCACCTTACTGTACTGCTGCTTTTTGTTTTCAAACTATTTAGAGAGTCACGGTAGGCGTTCTCAAGAATACGCTCTACGAGTCGGACAAAAATGGTTGCTTGGCTTAATAGATGTTTTAGATAGTGGAATATCGTTTGAGACAATAAAAAAAACCGCAAGCAAAAGCTGGCAGTCAGTTAAATATGGTGCTAACAATGCTCTTGAAGCTGTAGCACGCCAGGGAATGTTAGTTGTTTTATCGATCGCAGTAGTTTTGAGCTTTGCTTGTTTATTACGCTGGCAGTATCCGCTACTAGAGCTTCGCTTCAGCCATCCCGATAGCTATGGCTCTCTACTAACAACTCGTCAAATTCTTTCAGGTTATTATCCTGACACCGCTCGCTTGCCCGTATTTCCAACTATAGCAGCAGCAATTTCTTTATTAGGTTCGATTGAGCCAATGCAGGTGATTCGCTTTTTAGGAGCGATTTTAGGAATTTTAATGGTGCTAAGTCTTGGCTATTGTCTGCGTGTTATGGCTAAAAATACCTATGCTACTTTGGTAGCTATGTTTGCCCTGGGTGCATATCTTTTTACCTGGGAACTGACAATACCAGAAGCATTTCCAGAATCGATCGCCTCATGGGGAATGGCAATTATTGAAACTCTTAACGCATCTCAAATTCGTCAGTGGACTGGCAGCGAATTAGAACTAGGAGTAATTTTTGTCTTACTTAGCATAGGGTATTACTTTAATACTGCTAAAAGACACAGGCGAAAAGCAATTTTTTGGCTTAATCTCTTATGTGCTTTGCTTTTGGTAGCTCTAACCTCACCAATATTACTCGTTTTGGCGATCGCTGCTTCTATTGGGCTTATTGGCGGACGTAGACTGGCATTGACAGCAGTTTCGATCGCCTGGGTAGTGTTAGGTGTATTAGCTGCAATACCTCAAGGAGAATTTAGCTGGGCAAAAAATTTTTTGTTGACCCTACCCGTAGGATTTAGTTTGTTAATAGGATTATTATTTTTGGCGATCGCAGAATCGGTAAGTTTTATATTAGGTAAATGGTCAGAGCAATTTTGTTTGGCATTAGCTTGTGCTTTAGCCGTCAATTTTTTACTACCATTGCCACCCAAATGCACCTATCTAGAATACGAGATTACCGCTCGTAAAAGTTTAGAGTTAACTCAGTTTTTTCCTCGTCAAAGCTGGACTTTAGTAGGTCCTGCCGAGCAACTAGCCGAAATTTATGGCTCTGGCTGGTACGAAGACTTAGCTCAGTTTGTCGAGAAATACTCCTCAAAAGCAGAACAAGCAGAATTTAACTTTCCTATTTCTGGCGAACATCTATTTATTTATGTTGAAAAAGTTCCTTTTGTTACTTTTGCTACCGAACCAGAAATTCTTCCTAACTCTATTTTGAGCGATCGCACCTATCGTTACTATCGTTCTTCAGCAGGGCGAGCTAGCCTCGAATATGAAGCCTTACAAATGTGCGAAGCCTACCGACACAACCATCCTCAAAGCGAGATTTATTATGAAAATGAAGAACTAAGAATCTATCATTTCGTGGCTTGAAAGCTAGAAAAAGACAAGCAAGCGTCCAAATTGGTTGACTTTTAAGACGGTATTCCAACAAAATCTGCCCAAACCACTCAATTTAAAGTTGACAGACTACTATATGCAGTACTCAACAAAACCAAGATGTACCTCTCCTAACCGAGAATTGCTATATATTAATTTAACTAGACTCTATTCAATTAAAGTTGGCTTTAAGTAAATGTACATTAGTGTCGTCATTCCTACTTACAACCGTCTGCCCATACTCAAAAAATGTCTGTTAGCCTTAGAAAAACAGAAAATCGATTGCCGTTTTATTAGCAATTATGAAGTAGTTTTGGTAGATGATGGTTCGACAGACGAAACTTTAGCATGGATTGACGAACATCAACAGCAACTACCTCATGTTAGAGTTTACCGCCAACAGCATCAAGGCGCGGCAGCAGCTAGAAATTTGGGAGTACAAAATGCAGTAGGTGATACTATTATTTTTATCGATAGCGATTTAGTTGTTACCGAAAAGTTTTTACAGGCACACGTTAATGCTCTAACTACAGAAACACAAAAACTCGGCAGCGATCGCGTTTTTACCTATGGTTGGGTAATTAATACTAATAATTTCGATAATCCTACCTCCGAACCATACAAAATTACCGATTTTTCCGCAGCTTATTTTGCTACGGGTAATGTAGCGATCGCCAAAAAATGGCTAGAAAAAGCAGGACTGTTCGATACTGGTTTTCAGCTTTATGGTTGGGAAGATTTAGAATTAGGAGTGCGCCTCAAAAAACTCAATTTAAAATTAATTAAGTGTCCCGAAGCCGTAGGTTATCATTGGCATCCTGCTTTTAACCTGGAGCAGATTCCCAACTCGATCGAAAAAGAAATTCAGCGCGGCAGAATGGGAGTTTTGTTCTATCAAAAACATCCTACTTTTGCCGTCAAAATGATGATTCAAATGACCCTATTACATCGTCTGCTGTGGGGCATACTCTCGCTAGAAGGTAAACTCAACGAGAAAACCCTCAAACCTCTATTACAGTGGTTGATAGACCGTGATTCACCCCAACTTGCAGAACAAGTAGCACGAATTTTTCTCAACTGGTATAACGTACGTGAAGTCTATGCCGCACAGCGAGAAATCGAAACTGGCAATAGCTAATTTGGCTTTGACTTTTTTTGGCAAATCCTAATTAACGAACATGATGTTGCCTCAAATGGTCGCCCAAAAAATTGCGATCCCAATCATTTTTTAAATCTCTAAAGGAAGAATGAATATGGTTAGCTTCTACATCATCGCTTACTAAACCAAAGGTATTTGATTGGAGTAGCTCGATTAGATAACGATCGCTTTGAATGCGAAAATATAGTTCCCCATGTTCGTCATGGCGATCGCCGTACCACCAGACGCGAGAATCAGCGATTGACTGTTTCAAGGCATATTCATCAATTTTTTCTGAGTTAGCCTGAATTTGCCAGAACTCGTCAACAAAATCCCAAAGTAAACGTTGCTGTAAGGGGGTTAATTCTGCCACTGGAATGCCTGGTTTTTCCCCGTCTAAATAACTAGCTGCATCTAAGGGAACGGCAGTCCCGCCTAACAGATCGACATCAGGGAGAACCGACCAAGCTCCTCTGGCGATCGCTCGTTGGTCTAAAGATTGTAAAAATGAGCGAGCTAGCCAGGCTTCGCGATGAAGTAACTGTTGCCCTTCTTCGTTGTGCCATTGGCTATATTCTCCTGCTTCTGGTGTGGGACTTTGGGGAACAATTGTAGGACTAGATCCAAAAAACATGGGCATTGCGTTAATTTGCGGTCGTACGCCAGAACCATTAAAGGTAAGATTTAGACTCAGATGATGCCCTTCAAAGCGAATTCCCCAGGGATTTGCTGACAATGGCTCGGTAGCTGCGACGGGTTCTCCAAAAATAGCGACGTAATAATCAGAACTTCTACGATAGGGTGGTGGTGTCCAATCTGAAACTAAAGGACTACCGATAACTGGATGTTTTTTGGGATCGGCGCGATAGGCATCCTCCATTTCCTGAAGTAGTCCTTCACGATTCATCGTTTGAATTGCTCTAGAATAACCCGCACTGCTATAGCTTTTCATCAATACATTATTTAAAGCAATTTTTTGCTTGGCATTAAGTTGTGACAATCGCAGACCGACATTATCTTCCGCACATCTTGCCAGTACATAGCAAAAGCCTCTAGTTCGATAGGGATGCTCGAAAGGTAAAACAACGGAAGCTCGCTGCCGATCGTCTAATAATGCCAGAAAATTTTGGATTGCCGTTACTACTTCTTGATAGCGTACCGATTCAATAGATCCAGATAATTCTGAATCGAAGGCGATAAGATCGTTTTGAGAATTGCCGTGAGTCTTTACTTGAGAGAAAAAACGGCGCTCGCTTAAAGGGTTTAAACCCTCAATACTTTGTGCATCACTAACCCTTTCAACCACTAAAACTGAAGTTATTAAACAAATAAAAGTAGTCAACTGAGAAAA
Source organism: Myxosarcina sp. GI1 (assembly GCF_000756305.1). NCBI lineage: Bacteria > Bacillati > Cyanobacteriota > Cyanophyceae > Pleurocapsales > Pleurocapsaceae > Myxosarcina > Myxosarcina sp. GI1. Next base: position 33,490 of record NZ_JRFE01000020.1, on the reverse strand, counting down.
TAAAAAAAACTTCATTTTGTAGCTAGTTCTTTTTTAAGATAAATTTGCGTTGCAAACAAATGGACAAGGCAATTGTTTTTAACACAACATGTCCTGTTACATACAACATTTTACGACTCTGCAATAACTCATACTATTTCAGTTTTCAAATTTTAAAAAAGTAAGCTCTTTTTTTGAAAAAATATTATTTTTGGCAAAGTATTATTAATAGGATTTTCCGTAAGAACGCGATACTTAAATTTTTTTTGAAGCAACATTTTATTTGACTTGTGTCAATTTTAATGATAACTATTAGCAAACATTTATTTACATTCTTTGATTCTATTTTTTCAAATGCTAGTTAGTTTTTCTTTACATAGGCGTTTTGTGTTTAGTAAGGTATACCTGTTTAGTGATTTTTCAGACAATAAAAATAAATAACTATGGCTAAATACATTATGTGGGGTAGCTATTGCGAAAACGCTATAGAAAAACGTTCTCCATTTCGTGAAGAACATCTTGCAGGACTTGCGGCTCAAAAAGAAAAAGGATTGCTGATTACTATAGGTCCAACTAAAGACAATACCAGGGTATTTGGTATCTATGAAGCGGAGGCAAAAGCGCTCGTCAGCCAGCTAGTCGAATCCGATCCCTACTGGCAAAATGGTATTTGGACAGAATATGAGATAAAGGAATGGATTCAGGCTTTCTAAGCTATCGCTAACTAAAATCTAGAAGCAGTCGGAGAAACATCTGCATACTGCCAAGTAGATTCAAACTGCTGGCGTACTGTTTTGGCTTCTGATTCTTTTCCTTGTGCTTGAAGACTCTGCATTAGTCCGTATAGCGACCAGCCATTATCGGGATAAATTGCCAGATCTTCACGGTAGATTCGTTCTGCTGCTGCGGGATGATTGGCAGCTAATAAAACTGCACCCAAATACTGTCTGGTGGGAGTAGACCAATCGGCTGGTTCGTCATAATTAAGCGCATCTTCTAGTTGAACTGCTCGACGTAAATGCGCGATCGCTCCTTTAAAGTCTCCTTGTTTGGCGGCTAGTTCTCCAGTAAGCACTTGTGTAGCGACTTGCAAAATACTTTGAGTAGTATTGATATCCCAAATAGTTACTCGTTCTAGTTCTGGGTCGTTAGCCAAGGTAGTAAGCTGCTGTAGCTCTTGTTGCGCTTTTGTTAATTTACCTTTAGCTATGTAAGCCAACCCTCTAGCATAATGCCAAACTCCTGTAGGATATTTTAAGTCGGCTGCTGGTTGGGGTGTGGCGAGAATTTCGTTCCATTTGCCAAACCGAGTCAGAGTATAGAGCGGCACCGAATAGAAGTGTTGTAATGTTCCCATACCTGGTTCGCGCATCGTTTGCGGTTCGACCATTGCTGCTACATCTTTTCCCGCACTCATGGCTAGCTGACTATTACCTTCTAAAGTAGCAGCAAACCAAAGAAAGTGATGGTTGTGGGGCATATAGGCTAAGGGATAAATCCCTTGTGCATGGCACTGAGTAACATAGTCTTTATCTGCGGCGATCGCTTTTTGGTTGGCAACTGCCGCATCATGATACCTTCCTACGCGAATATAAATATGAGAGGGCATGTGTACTAAATGTCCCGAACCTGGAACCAAATTACTCAAGCGGTCGGCAGCGGCGATCGCTTTTTCGGGATGAACGGCTTCTACTGCATGAATGTAAAAATGATTGGCTCCTGGATGATTGGGGTGGCGTTGTAAAACTGATTCTAGAGTAGCGATAACTTCTTGAGTTTCTGGCTTGGGTTCTTTATTTTCCGTCCAATAGTCCCAAGGCATAGTATTCATTAAAGCTTCGGCAAAAAGAGTAGCCGCATCCAAATCTTCTGGATATCGCTCGGATACTTGGCGCATAGCATCGGCATAGGCGCGATCGAGATTGCTACGGTCTTCTACAGGTAGCTCGCTATAGCGTTGGGATAAAGCTTCAATATATGCTCGTTCGTGCTGGTTAGTATTTTTAGATAATTTCAAAGCTTGTCGAACAGCCCCATAAGATTCGGCAACATTGTCATCTTCCATCTGGGCATTAATATTCGATCCCAAGACATAAGCCAAACCCCAATGGCACATGGCACAATCGGCATCGAGTTCGATCGCCTGGCGAAAAGAACGAGCGGCTTCGGCATGGTTAAAACCATAGGCTAAAATTAATCCCTGGTCGAAATAACGCTGTGCTTGGCTCGATTTGGTTTTAATTGCATGGTGATGGTTTCCCATACCAGTAAACAGCGGTGCCTTTGTCTGGGATAAATCATTTGATGTCCAACCAGACAAACTAAAAGTAGTGGTAAAAAATAGACTGAGAATAAAAATTTGCCAACGTTTCATAGTGTTTATCTTTATCTTTCTTGTTTATGAATCTAATTTATGAAGCGATCGAGAATAAGTAGGGAAATTCAACAATGAGCAATGAACAATGAACAATGAGCAATGAACAATAAACATTTCAATTTTTGCTCATTAATAAAAAAACATTTGAGATCTGGCGATCGCTTTAGCTCTCATAACCGAGAGCGAATAAAACTTTTCTTATTTTGTAATAGTACGAACGACTTTATCTCTAGTTTTTCCCGATTGATTTCTAACTTGATAGTTAGTTAAAGAGAATTTGAATCGAGCTAAGAAAAATGATGCAGCTTAAATATCGCGGTACTAACTATCAGACAAATTACGGCAATTCCCTTGCCAACTGTCATTTAGATATTAAGCTCGATAGCTATCAACCTAAACGCAAACTTACCTATCGGGGACGTAAATATCAATCTGGTCACGACTATAAACCGAATAGCGAGAGACAACCTCTAGTTATCAAGGAGTATTGTCTCCGCGAGAATTGCCATAGCGATCGACTGATTCTACTCGAACAACCCAAGCAAACTTTAACTCATTCCAAACTCGATTTGTTTACCTATCGAGGCATTGCTTACATCAAGCATTATTAGCCGTCTGTTCTGCATTTGCTGTTCCCTGCTTTTTGAAAGCAGCCAGTTTTGAGGTTAAGTAATTATGAAAACTCAGTGGCAAAAACTAATTTACAAAATCTTGTTTTGGCTTTTAGTAGAAGCTATTTTAAATTTAATTGGAATCGATGATTTAGCCAATTACAGCGAATTTTTATTGATGCCAAAAGCTACTACCGAGTTTAACCGCTTTATTGCAGCTCGATCGATATCAGTGTCAAAATATTCTAAACTAAAACGATATCGATACAACACAGTTTAGATTTCAATCAAAGTTCTAGATCGCGATCTTTAACCTGCTTGTGAACAAAATAGTAAAATTTTATCGCAACCTTACTTTACAAGATATTCTTACCATTCCTTTCTTACTTCAAATATCTTTGGTAGTAGGACTTGTTGGTTATTTTTCCTTTCGTAACGGACAGCTAGCGGTTAATGGCATAGCTTCTAAATTGAGAAACGAAGTAACTCTCAATGTAGAACAGCATCTGCAAAATTACTTGGAAAAACCCCAGTTAATTGTCAAACTCAACCAAAAAGCAGCAAAACTCGGACAATTATCCTGGAAAAATTTGTCGGTCATCGAAACTAATTTTTGGCATCAAATCGAAATTTTTGATTCGGTTTACGCCATATATTTTGGCAACGAAGCAGGAAAATTTGCCTACGTTAAAAGATCTGCTGATGGTAATTTTATCGCCGAACCTGTAGAAACCCCTCCTCAACGACAAACTTATCTCTTAGATGCTAATGGTCGCCGTAGTCGTAAATTAGAGCAAACGACTTACGATCCTCGGGTTCGTCCCTGGTACATAAAAACTATTGAAAGCGATCGCAATAACTGGAGTGAAATTTATACTTTTGCTGGCGGCGAACTAGGTATTACTGCCGCAGGAAAACTATACGACTCACAAGGAGCATTTCAAGGAATTTTAGGAGTCGATCTAATTCTCACTCGTATTGGTGATTTTCTCAAAACTATTGAAATAGGTAACAACGGACAGGTTTTTATTCTAGAGCGTAATGGTTGTTTGGTGGCTACTTCTACTGCCGAAGCACCATTTATTTTTGACGAAACCAAGCAAGAAGAACGGCGACTCCCTGGAGTCGAGAGCAAAAATCCTTTTACTCAAGCCACCTCTAAATTTTTAATCCAGCACTTTGGCAATTTGCAGGCGATTGATGAAACCACCCAACTAGACTTTCAGTTTGATGGCGATCGCCAATTGGTACAAATTTTACCCTATCGCGATCGCTTGGGATTGGATTGGTTAATTGTGGTAGTAGTGCCAGAAGACGACTTTCTGGCAGAAATAAACGCCAATGTGCGTAATACAATTTTGTTATGTCTGATAGCTTTGATAGTCGCAGCAACTATTAGTATCTATACTTCTCGTAAAATTGCTCGTCCCATTACTCACCTAAGTCAGGTAAGCACTATTATTACAAAAAGTGCGCGGTTGAAAAATACTGGAACTGGCTTGTATCCGACAATTAAAGCTAGAAACATCAAAGAATTAGAAGTGCTGGCACAGTCGTTTAACGAGATGGTAACTCAGCTTAAGACGGCTTTTAAAGATTTGGAAAAAACTAACGAAGAACTAGAATTTCGCGTCGAACAGCGAACGGCGGCTTTAATGGCGGCTAAAGAAGCGGCTGATGCGGCTAATCAGGCTAAAAGCCAATTTCTGGCGCACATGAGCCATGAATTGAGAACTCCCCTTCATGCCATTCTCGGTTTTACGCAGATGTCGTTACGAGATTCTGCACTAAAACCCCAACAGCGAGAAAATTTACTAACTGTCAAGCGCAGTGGAGAACATCTACTGGCTTTAATTAATGATGTTTTGGAAATGTCCAAAATAGAAGCAGGAAAAATTATAGTTCGCGAACAACCCTTCGATCTGTATTTATTATTGGAAAATTTAGCCAAAATGTTTGAGTTACAGGCACAGGCAAAAAATTTAGAGCTAGTATTCGATTTAGCTGCTGGTGTTCCCCAGTATGTTCGCAGCGATCCCACCAAACTTCGGCAAGTTTTAATTAATCTTCTCGGTAATGCAGTTAAATTTACTCAAACTGGCAGTATAGCTTTAAGAGTCAAACTAATACACTTTAAAACTGCTTCTATTGATGCAGTAAAGCGTTCTACTGCTAAGAGCAATCCTGCTACAACCGAACGGTTATTTGATAAATCTGCAAATAAAATAGCTGAAGACTGCCGAGTGATAGTTGGTTCTAACAAACAGCAATTGTCAGCGATCGCTTTTGAAGTTGAGGATACTGGCTGTGGAATACCTCCTTCCGAACTAGATTCGGTCTTTGTGCCTTTTATTCAAAAGCAACAGCTAGATGATAGCGGTGGAACGGGTTTGGGTTTGGCGATCGGGCAGCAATTCGTGCGCTTGTTGGGTGGAGAAATCACCGTAACTAGTAAAGTTCGCCAGGGATCTAAGTTTCAATTTCAAATTCCAATTACGATAGTCGAGTGTAAAGATTTAACCGCATTGTCTACTACTCGTCAGTTTGAAACTAGTGCTAGCAACTCCTCAGAAAAAAATAGTCATCGAGATCGAGCTTTTAAATCTGTTCCACCAGCGATCGACATTACTACAATTGCCAAAATGCCCTCTGAATGGATCTTGCAACTTCATCGAGCGGCTGTTGAAGTGGATGCCGACTCTATTCTTCAGCTTATCGAACAGATTCCTGCCCGCAATCGTGCTTTGGCTTTAGGGCTTAAAAATATGTTAAAAAACTTTGAATACGATGAAATTATCGAACTAACTCAGGTAGGCGATCGCCCTTCTAATATTGATAGTGATTAACAAATCACTGTTTACGATGCTTTTGGTCACTGTTTAACAAATTTTTTAGTCTGTTGATGTTTATGTCTAACAGATATTTTTTGCTTATCTGGGTAATTTAATAAGCGATCGCCAGTTTTTCTACTTTACATCAGCAGATAGGGAATATGCCACAGCTTTGGAAATTGACCGAGGGACAACAGCCATTCGTTGCCGTAGCACTCCACGACGGACATCGAGTACGCCCTGAAGTAGACGAATTATTGGCACTCGATTGGGAACAGCGCAAACGAGAAGAAGATCCTTTTACGGCTGCCTGGACGGATATTGCCGAAACGCGACTGGTTGTTTTGAGATCGCGCTTTGAATTGGATCTCAATCGCCCTCGCGAGCGGGCTATTTATCTCAAACCTGAAGATGCCTGGGGGTTAGAGGTTTGGCAACAGCAACCCCCCCAGGATGTAATCAAACGTTCTCTAGCAGAGTACGATGCTTTTTATGATACTGTAGGAAAAATTTGTCGAAAACTAGAGCAACGCTACGGACGCTTTGTAATTTACGATCTACATACCTACAATCACTATCGTCAAGGACATGACGCTCCTGCCGCAGACGAGCTATACAACCCAGAAATTAATTTAGGGACTGGAAGTCTCAACCGAGAATACTGGCAACCTGTAGTTGAAGGTTTTATTAACGATATGCGCCGCTTTGACTTTCTCGGCAGACAATTAGATGTTCGAGAAAACATTAAGTTTACTGGGGGGCATTTTTCCCAATGGGTTCATGCCCATTTTCCTCGTTCTGCCTGCGTGCTATCTATTGAAGTCAAAAAATTTTTTATGTGCGAATGGACACACCAGCCAGACTTAGTCAAGATGGAAGCCGTACATCAGGCATTGCGATCGACCGTACCAGGAGTGCTAGGAGAGTTGCAGTTATTGAACAAGCGATCGGCATAAAACTGCGGCTATCCGTCTATTCGTTGTTTGGCTCTGACTAAGAAAGTCTCTAGGCTTAAAAAAAAAGTAATAGGTAATAAGTGTCTTAATCCAAGTGCGTATTGCTTGCTACTTGCCACTTGCTACTCGCTACTTTACTTAAGCGAAGCGGTACTAGCAACTTCAGTTTTAGCCAGTTCTTCCAATTCTGGATTTACTTGATGCAGATGACTTTCTAAAATTTCCAGGTTACGGATATTAGATTTAAAGTAGGCATCAAATATATCGCCAAACAAAGGAACAGTACCAACCAAAGCTTCTAAACCAATATTCCAGAGCATTTTGTTGATTTTCTCTCCAGGTAAACCAAAACGAGTTGCTAAAAAGAGAAGATAGAGAGAAAAAGCGGCGGTAATCAAGTCTCCGCCACCAGGAATCAAACCTAAAATTGGATCTAGACCAATACGAAACTTAGTACCAGGAATACCGATTGCCGTATCCAACAAACGAGCAAGACGGCGAATTTTTTTTAGTGTGGCTATCTGTTTGATTGTATCAGTCGTTTTCATTTGGCAATCGTTATTTTCTCGCAGTATATCTACAAAAATAGGCGACAAACGTACCAAAAACATCTATATAGAGTTCGATTTTTAAGGCGATCGCTCGAATATTGACTGGCAAAATAGATTTAAACTTATTTGTTAAAAACTCAAATAAAAAACAGAGGAGCATTGTAACCAATGCCCCGCAATCAATTTAACAACTTAAGCTAATGCTGCTGCTGCTGCTTTGACTCCAGCTTTGGGATCGAAGTTATCTGCACCCAATTCGATTACAGTTGCTTCTAGGCAGGAAATAGCCGTTAGTAAGTCGCGATCGCTGACAAAACCCAAGTGTCCGATACGGAAAATTTTACCTTTGAGATGGTCTTGTCCTCCTGCTAGAGCGATATCGTATTTTTTCCTGATATTAACTCTAATTTTTTCGGCATCAATGGGAGCGGGTTCGATCGCCGTGACTGCCGTACTAGCAGCGTTGTCGGGGGCAAATAGCTTTAATCCCATTGCCTTAGCAGCAGCGCGACTGGCTTTAGTCAAACGCTGATGACGAGCAAAAATGTTTTCTAAACCTTCACGCTGCATCATCTGTAAGGCGGTTTGTAAACCGTACATTAAGTTGACGGGTGGGGTAAACGGCGAACTGTCTTTAGCATTGGCTTTTTTATATTTACCCAAGTCCATATAGAAACGCGGGTATTTACTATTTTCATAAGCCGCCCAGGCTTTATCGCTCACGCAGACGAAACCCAATCCAGGAGGAATCATATAGCCTTTTTGCGAACCAGAAGCCACGACATCTAAACCCCAATCATCGATGGGAATGTTGTATGCACCCAAACTAGTAACGGCATCGACAATAATTAACGCTTCGCCGTGTGCCTTAACGTGCTTGTTGATAGTTTCGAGGTCGTTTAAAACTCCTGTAGAGGTTTCAGAGTGAGTGATAATAACCGCTTTAATTTCTTTATTAGTATCGGCTTCTAATTTAGTACGAAATTCTTCGGTATCTAAAGGCTGTCCCCATTCTGCGCTAATGCGTTCGGTTTTCATGCCAAAAGCTTCGGCGATTTGCGCCCAGCGATCGCCAAATTTACCATTAACCCCTACTAAAACGCGATCGCCAGGAGACAAGAAATTAATCATTCCTGCTTCCATCGCGCCCGTACCCGATACGGTAAGGGATAAAACTTCATTTTTAGTTTGATGCAGCCATTTTAAACCCTGGTTGATTTCGGCAATAACTTTGCTAAAATCACCGCTACGGTGTCCGATAGGATGTTTGGCTAAAGAGAGTAAGACTTTCTCTGGTACTGGAGTAGGACCAGGAATCATCAGCATGTGTTTGTCTTCCATGAGTCGTAAATAATCTAAATTTCCGATTGGCAGGTAGTTATCTTATCTTATATGAACTACTCATTCCATTGCGCATTAGATTCGCGCCGACTCGCAATTAAATAAAAAAACTTCTTTTATAAACAAAAAAAAGTAACATTATTCTATTATTTATCTTCGGCGTTCGAGTTTGAATAAGGCAGCATCAATTTTCTGAAGATAAACTTTATCGTTAATAGTTTCTGGAGATAGTCTTTGTTTTTCGATCGCACTTCTTACTAAAGTTTCGGCATCGATTTGCCCTAAGCGAGCTTTTTGAACAAAACTACCACCACTGGGAATTCCATTTTCAATAAAGTAACCTTGATAAGCTTTAAAAGTCAGATCGATAGGAGCAATTTCATTAGCCATAACAGGCATAGCAGCGTTAGATAAAACTAAAAATGCGATCGCTGGCAAACTAAATTTTGACATAGTATTATTGATTTATATTAGAACTTAATTATTTTATTGTTGTTTAAAAATACCATTAAACATTAATAAAAATAAATCAGATCTTTTAAAATTAATCATATTTTTAACTAAATGTTTCTATTTATTAAACATTAAATTGAAATTTATAAAAGTAAACCTCTCTGATTTTTCTTCACCAATGGACAATTTTTTATTCAAAGTGCGGTCGTTGTTCATTGATAAGTTAACAAGTAAATAAAAATTACTGTTTTTTTTCTACAAAATACCGTCGATACAATTCACAACCTGCGATCGCCTGGTTGCCCAACTGCTTAATTACACCCATGCTGCTTAATTTGTGAATCAGACTTGGAGCTAAGGAAACGGGTTGGTTGGCATTCAATACCAAATCGAGAGCCTGTGCTAATGTAGGCTGTTGTTCTAAAGTCACCCAGTGGCGTTGCAAGTGATGAATATAAATTTCGATTGCAGCAGGGTCGGTTGCTAATATTTGCGACAGAGTTATCTCATTGCGACTCAAATGATAGAGAGCCAGGTTTACTAAGGCTGGATGTCCCTCAATGATAGACATTAATTGTCTGGCTTTTTTCCCATCAGTCCAGTCAAGTCCGTAGCGTCGGGCTAACTGCCGTACTTCATCTAACTTAAAGTCCTCTAACTGAACTGGTAATCCTACATTAAAAGGTGACTGGTTGAGTTGCAGGGGAACGTAAATTTCAGTCGAGTGAACCACTATCAGACGCAGCTTTTGCCAGACAGGCAGTCTTTTGGCTTCTTCGTACCAGGAACGCAACAAAGGCAGAAAATCTCTTGCTACTTGAGGATACTCGAAAATTTGATGAACCTCATCTAATGCCAAAACCAGAGGAGCGTCTATTGACTCTAATATATAGTCTTGAAAGTAAAGAGTAGAGCTGATTTTACTGCCTAGATCCTCATCCCAATAATCATTTAGTTTTGGTTTAAACTGAAGCAGGCGAGCAGTATTAGCACATAACCAGCGCAAAAATTGATTTAAATCGCTTAAAATTGCTCGATCGACTTGCTCTAAATTCAAGCTGACGGTACGGTATCCCAAACGGCTGGCATAGTCAAGCGTTCTTAACAGTAGTGAGGTTTTGCCCATTTCTTTAGGAGCTTTAATCCTAATCAAAGCTCCTGGTTTTTTTATCTCTTGATAAACCTGTTCCTCAAGTGGAAAGCGTTCCAGGTAAAAAGGAGAGTCAAGGGGAACTGAGCCACTAGGATAGCCAGGACTATCGCGATCGATATTTGGTAAGTCTTCTACTGTGTCTTTGTTTATAGAACTTGTTTCTGAAGCTACTTCGGTAGTAACGTAAGACTCCAGTATTGCCCGACAGTTTTTTTTGGTTATTCGTTGACCGATAAGTTCGGAAAGCTTTTGATACAATTCAGGAGCGACAACTGTAGTAAAATAACCAGGACTATAGCCTGCCTCCATAGCAATTTGATTGTAGGTTTGATATTTCCAAATTCCCTGCAAAATCAAAATTTCTGTAGAACTAAGAGGGCGATTTTGAGTCTCGATTAACTGGCGGTCTACCACCTCGAAAAGACAATTAAGATTCATAGAGATTAAAGGCTTATTCTGTTGTTTTATACCAATAAAGCTTGACAATACGTCCGAGTTACGATCGCCTGTTTATAAGTTTTAATATGAGTTATGAGCTAAATTTTAAAAATTTTTGGGTATTTAATCAAACTAATATTCGAGTTGAAAAAATACTGTTTGAGCACTTTATTGTTTAACGTTTGGCAGCGATGGGTAAAAATTCATATTTAAAAATACTATTGTCTTGTGGTTGAATTTTTACCAACTCAATTGCTTTAAGGCGATCGCCCGAAGGTAAAAAGCGAACTCGATCGCAGGCACCCAAAGCAGAAAAATCAGGATTTGCAAGTACTTTTTGGATACCAATACGTGTGGGACTGCGAGCGATGCCTTCGGCTATGCTATCGCCAATCGCAGTTATAAATGCCTGAGTGGCATCATAAGCCATAGCGGTGCGCCAGTTGACTTCTCCTCCCCAAAGTTTTTTAGAAACCACAGCAAACTTGGCATTTGGTTCGGCTTTTATATGCCAGGGAATTGCCAGCACCATGTTTTCACCCCTCGCTCCTGCAACCTGCAAAGTTTTAGGAGTATAAATATCATCGCCACCAAGCATATCGAGCCGATTGCGATTAACCTGAACTACCTGTAGAGCTTTATCTAAAGTACCAGAGTCGGCAGCTAACATAATTACTTCTGCTCCGCCGTTCATAGCTTGTTTAAAGCTATTTGCCGCACTAAAGTTGGCTTCGGATAAGTCAAAAGTGTGTGTTACTCGTCCGCCATTGAGAGCAACGGCGGTTATAAATTCCGATTTAAGAGATTCACTATAGTTACTTTGAGAAGTATAGTATACTGCTACCTGTTTTCGATTTAGTTTTTCGAGCATATATTCTGCTAGAGATCTAGCAGCAAGGTAGTCGCTAGGTACAGTCCGAAAGAAATAGGGACTGAGCTCGGACAGTTTGACTGAAGTGCTAACAGGTGAAATAGCTACTAGTCGAGCCGATTGATAAATTTTGGTAGTGGCTAGAGTTACGTCGCTGGCATAGTGACCGATTACGCCTAAAATATTTAGATCTTGGCTTAGGATTTTGGCTAACTGTCGAGCTATCTCTGGGTCGTTACCATCATCGATAATTTGAATTTCAAGAGGAATATTGGCAATTCCACCCGTTTGATTGACTGAATTTTGCGCTTGAGCGACACCTCGAAGAATTTCTTGTGCGGCGTTGACATCGCTACTAATAGGTACAGAAACAGCAATACTGTAAGCTTTTTGATTGCCGATTCGAGCGTTATTTAAATAAATGAGGGTTTCTGGATCGTTAGGTAAGGTGTCGAGAGATGCCGAAAACAAAGCTGTGGCTTTTTTGAAGTTACCTCGCTCGAAGGCAGTGACAGCTAACTCTTTTTCGAGTGTTATTGCCTGAGTAATTAAAACCTTTTCTCCCTGACTAAAACGATTGGATAATTGGGAATTTTGCCGCACAAAACTTTGCGAATTGGTAACGGAAGAGGCAATAGTTAAATCGCGGTTTTTTAATCCCCAAAAGCTGCCCAACAAAATAGCTGCTATTAAAGGAACAAACATCCAAAGTTTAAAGTTAAAAGAGCGAGTTTTGTTAGTTTTATTTTTTGAAAGCTGTGGCACTACCGTTTGAGTTCTTTGCGGCGTAGAATGCACGATTGACGCTTTTTGAAGACGTTTGATAACTTCAGTAGCATTATCGAAGCGATCGCGAGGCTGGGGAGCCAGCATAGTAGTCAGTATCGATTCAAGTTTGGGACTTACATTAACTTCCTCTTGCCAATACCAGAGATAACTATTGGGTTCGATTAACTGTTGTGGTTCTTTACCCGTCAATAGCACTACTACTGTAGCAGCCAAAGCATACAAATCGCTGTGAGCGAAGACAATGCCACGTTCTATCTGTTCTGGTGGAGCATATCCATTTTTGCCGATTACCGTTCCCATCAAAGATAGAGAATCATTAGAGTTAATTGCCTTAATCAATTGAAATTGTGCTTTGTTTTCTACCTCTTTAATACTGCCAAAATCAATTAGCATCGGCAGTTTATCTACGCTACGTAAAATTATGTTGTCAGGGGAAATATCGCGATGAATCATTCCCATTGCATGTATATATTCTAAAATAGGCAGAGTTTGACTGAGTAACCAGGTTATTTCGGCTTCACTCAACTTTCTTCTTTCTCTGGCGTATTGATTGAAAAGCTCGTGATAGGTTTGACCTTCGACATAGTCTTGCACCAACAACAAGTAATCTTTATGTTCGTGTTTGTAGCGAAATAATTCACGAAATCTAGGAATTTGCCGATGCTGTAAACGATAGAGAACTCCTGCTTCGCGCTCGAATAGTTCTTGTGCTTTAGAAAGTGCAAAAGAACCTTGTAGTTGAGGTGCAAACTGTTTGAGAACGCAGGGTTCGTCAAAGCGATTGATATCTTCTGCCAAATACGTACGACCAAATCCCCCGTGTCCCAACTGACGCAAAACTCGATAGCGAGAGTTTAAAATATCACCCGAACGAAATAGAGTATCCATATCTGTTATTTGTCCTATGAGTCCCATGTTTTATTATCTGTAAGTAGTAAGAGCCTTCAATTTTGAACGTTGCATCATCATCAGATGGTTTAGATTGACTTGGGGATGGGAGGTCTGAGGGATAGCTATACAAGACGTGAAATTTCTTCGTCTTCCCTGCTACCCGTTTCCCAGTTATCCAGCAACCATGCAACGCTCAGTTTTAAAAGCAATCGCACCAGGCAAACGAGTACAGAATCAGTAGCTGACAAGATATAAAAGGGCGATAACAGCTTACAATTTTACTCTTATCTCAATCTTCACTTTTGTCTGCTACTTAGATTCAATATTAGTTTTACTCTTGGTATCTCAAGCTCATACAATTTGTAGTCAGACTCATAGAAAAACTCATAATTATCGCGATCGATTAAAAAAGCGATCGCAAACTCTAAATATTAGACTGATTTGTAAAAAGTTTGGGGATTAAATGGTGGGGAACTATAATATCTTTCTTGTCTTTGACTGCTATTAACTTACGTGAAGAAGATAAATCGCCAAACTCTGAATGAATGCAGTTGCGACCAAAATCATAGGCTTTACCAATAGGATTCCCTGCTCCCAAAGCACTATAAAACCCAGCACTAAAAGCGATCGCGCTACGGTCTAAAATTGGCTGTGGCATCCCTACGACAAAGTTAATGTGTTTGGCAATTGCTTCGGCTTGCACCTGAGTGTAACAAGCATTAAGCAAGACGCACTCTATTTGCTGACTAAAATGACGAAACAGATCTGCCAAAGTATTTGTACTCGCTAAATAAAGTTGTCCCCAGTTATTTTCTAAGACTAAACCTAGCTCTCCTTCTCCATGTCCGCAAAAATGAACGATTCTCGGTTTTACTTCTAGTAGTGCCGTTTGTAAATCTTGCGGGCGAACGGCTAATCTAGTTTCGATCTCAAAGCAAACGGACGAGCTTTTAATTATTTCGCTTAAGTTACGAATCTCCTGGTTTAATCCTAAAGATGTTGTTCTCTGTAAATTGGAAGCTAAAATCAAAACTTTGGTTTTCATATACAGTATTTATCGGTCGAATGAGATTAAACAATCTCATTAAGCTTCAACTACAACCCTTCCTACTGGTTTGGCGATACAGGTAAAAAGTTGTCCCGCTTCACAACCAGGGTCGTCATCATAACTAACCTCTCCTTCTAACAGGGGCAGTTTGCAGGCTCCACAAGCCCCCATGCGACAGCCAAAGGGAAGCTCAATTCCTTCTCTTTCAGCGGTTTCGAGAACGGTGTCTTCAGAATCGCAGGAAATTTCTTTACCTAATTTGCTAAAGACTACAACAGTAGATTCGGTTTTAGCTGTATTTACAGAGACAATATTTTCTTGCTTCTTAATAGCAGACTTGAAAGAACTCTCTCTGTCAGAAAATTTTTGACTACCTACTAGCTCAGACTCGTTTTTAGTGGCAAAAGACTTTTTCGGACTGCTAAAGCTCTCTTCATAGTAATTTTCCATCGGGAAACCAAAGGTTTTGAATATGGTTTTAACTCTCTCCATAAAAGGATTGGAACCGCAGACATAAACTAACCGCTCTTGATAGTCGGGAGCGATCGCTTGCAGCATCAATTCAGTGAGTCTGCCTTTGTATCCCTGCCAAGCTCGACCTGGTTCGGAGCGAGTTGTAGTCACTGCTAACTTAAAATTGGGATACCGCGCCGCCATCGATTCCAGTTCGTACTGAAAGATAACATTGCGAGGACTGCGGGCGCTGTGAATAAAGCCAAGATCAACATCGGGTTTGGTATCGCAAAGCCAGCGCAACATCGACATCATCGGGGTAATACCGCTACCAGCCGAAATAAATAGCAGTTTTTGAGCTTCCTTATCTACACAGGTAAAATTTCCCATCGGTGCTTTTAATTTAACCTGAGAGCCAACGGAAATGTTATCGTGCAGCCAGTTAGAAACTAGTCCTGGTGGAGCATCAACTGCATCAGTTGGTGGTGGAACTCGCTTGACGGTAATTTCCAAAATATGGGGACGCGAAGGAGTTGAAGAAATGGAATAAGAACGCAACACTTTTTTACCTGCAATTTCTAAAACCAGGGTGACAAACTGTCCTGGTTTATAAGCAAACAATATTGACGGTTCGGCAACAAAACGAAAAGTTTTGACATCGTGAGTTTCGGCGATCGCTTGAATACAGCGAACGGTAAGCTCTCCCGAATTCCACTGATGAGGTGGTTTAGAAAGCTCTTTGTCTGCTGCTGCTGGCTGATGTTGCAAGCTGTTTTCTTCATCCATCCGAGCGATGGTCAGCACAAACCCACCGATGCGAAGCAAATTATTTGGCTTCAAAGGATACACCTGTTTGTGTTCGACTTCCCGACCGTCAATTTGAGATCCATCGGTACTACCAAAGTCGGTAAAGAAACACTGTCCATCTTGATACCAGATGCGACCGTGAATACGACTCACTTCCGCACTATCGAGAACTAAATCGCAACTGGGATGTCTGCCAAGTAGGCAATTTTGGTTTCCAGTTGCTGTTGTTAATAGTTGCTCTTTGTATTCACCAGTTTCGGCATTTAGTGCTTTAATTTTGAACGTGGGTGGCGGCAAAATTTTTGTAGCTATAACTGCCCGCTCTACTAATAATGCCGTGCTTATGCTATTAGTTGTTGACATAAACATCTCCTTAATTTGAACTAAAATATAAGTTTTTAAGCGATACTTTTTGTTCGGTCGATCTGTTGCCGTTTTTAGTCGATTTTGTCTTCAACTTTTCTAATTTTTGTAGGTACGTCCTGGGAGTAACCCTTTGGTCTTTTATGGCGATCGCCTTTTACTTGAGTTAATGCACGATACAAATAGCTTGTCTGAATTGGTTTGGCTAGATTCCCACTTTGTTTGTTTCTGAGAGCCTTAAACTTTGTTTTAGCCAAACTAAGCTCGGAGTTTTTAGAGGAAACTGGATTTATAAGTTTTGGGTTTTCCTGAATGATTTCTGTCAACAGGCGATCGTGTTCTTCATCCCGAAGCTGTAGCTTGTCGCGGAGTTGCTGGAGCGCTTCTTTACTCACATCAGGCTCGAAACGCTTTTCTGATAATGCTTCTGTTAATATTCCCTTGTAAACCCGATCGCGGTCTTGTCGTGTAGCTTTAGGCAATACAGTTGCTAAAACGTATAGCTCATCTGAATTTAATTCGTCTAGGGAACGTCTTTCTAAAAACTGTGAGAAGTCAAAAGATAGTTTTTTTAGTTGACGGCGTAATTTATTAGCCAGGCTTTCTTTACTGTATTGTTCGTAACTACGCCCCCAGGTTCGATATAGCCAAATAGTGCTGACTAAGACGATCGCGGCATTAAATGTTAGTTGAACCAACAAAGGTAGGCGCAAAATTTCTGGTCGCCCGCCATAGACAAAAAAAGCGTTGAAAGCAATAAAAGTGCAAAGAGTAAAAACTCGATGTAAAACCTGTTGACGATTTATATGGGGATCGCGCTTTCTAAAGTAAGAAAACAGTATTTTTTCAAACTTGCTACCAATTAGGCAACATATTCCTACAGAAAAAGCTAGAGTTAGAGGAACTGCAACTAGTTTGGGAATGGCGATCGCTCGCTCGAAAAGATAAAAACCAGGCTTAAAAAGCGTTGCTAGCTGATTCTCTTCATGAGTCCAAACACCAGAAAAATAATAATTAAAATTACCCGCATATAAGTAATAGTAAAAGAAATAACCGCTTACAAGCCCTAAATAACCGTATTGCAACAATTTACGCCCAGGCTTGGCTAGATACTCCCAATAAGTTCTCTCGGCATCAATATCCAAACAAGGTGATTTACAACTGATACAGGCACTAGTTTCCTTGCTGGTATTGCTATCTATAGTGCGACACATAGACTGAGTTATGCTTCTAGGGGGAGCTTGATGAGCCTGACTCCCTAACAGTCCTCTAGGTCCTGTAAACACCATTTGCACCATGCCAAAAGGACAAACATAATGACACCAACTTCGCCCCCCGTAAAGCCAAACTATGGTTATAGCGGCAAGAATAGTAAAGACTAGAAAAAAACCAAAAACCAGACAGGCTGAATTAATAAACAGAATCCGACAATTCAAACCAATAAACAGTAGGGCAAACTGTACGTATATATGATTGCGAACCAGCCAACTATTTTTAGAAATATTTAATCTAGGCTCTAGTCCCAAAGTGCGGGGAATTTGAGAAAGAAAATAAAGCGGACAAATACGCCGCCAAGTTTCGTGACCGAATACAAAGACGATCGCGATCGCACAGGGAACTATCATACCCCAAAAAAACCTGGTTCCCATCGGATAAGGCGTTTCAGAGAGACACTCACCTTGTACTCTAACGCAACTATCGGGCAGCTTGGCAAGACTAATAATGCGATCGCGAAAAGGACTGAGCGAGTTGTTGGGATCGCTGAGATGGTGTGAAATCGGATCGTAAAATAAGGAAAAAATGAGAAGTAGCCAACCAATTACCAGCACCCATCTAATAATGTGCATTTTTGATTCGGAAACTCGATTTAACATTGGAGTCGCACCTACTGAGCTTGATGAGTAAATAATTAAATCAAAAGTATAATTAGGTATATAATTGTTACGATTATTTTTGGTTTTTTTAGCAGCAAACAAATTTATCGAGCATTTTTTGTTTAACTCAACCAAGTAAGAATTTTACTGCCACACAGAATAAACATACTTATCGGTCGCAAAACAGTAAAGTTTTTTATATTTAATAAAACGGCTTTAGAGCTATTAATTTTAAATTCAGGTTACATCAAGATCGCTGATTTTTTCATATAAATTTAGCCATAGTTATCGAAAACTTTTGGTTATTACATTATTTTTTCTATTGCTCACATGAAACGAATGCTTCTCGATCTATGCAAATCGCTATAATTTTCCTCTATTTATGGAATTTAAACTTACAGCAATTTTTAGTTGGATGAGGTACACTTTGGATTAGTCAAGCACTAGGCACTAGGCACTAGGCACCAGGGGGTCAGCGATTCTCGTTTGGTCTACTTTTGTACTTAATTAATATGAAAATTGCTGTAATTATCGCTTTTCTCTAAAATTTATTGGCAATTTAATTTTTGCAAATAAATAAGGTTTTTGATTGCTATACCTTTTTTAAAAATAAATGAGGTAAATTATTGTATTTGCTAGAGGTATTTGTCTCCATAGCAACACTTACAGAAGTTTTGCTATTTCTAGCGTAAACAGTACTTACATACCTAACGCCACGATATTTTAAGTGATGATAAGCTTGGGGCAAAAGCTGTTCTTCATGAGATTTTCTCAGCCAAAAACGGCTTCTGTATTTACCCCCTATGTTACTTACAGTTATGCGAATAGGAGATAAATTTACTTCATAACTATTACCTAAAAAAGTTAATTTCATATTGGATGTTCTCCCTCCTAAAGTTTGTTTGCTCGTCTTTCGCATTTAATATTAATTGGCGAGAGGGACAGTAATGCTCATAAAACTCATTCGAGAACTCATAAAAAAGCTCATACATAACAATTCTCGGTTTATTGAAATACTTTGGGTTCTTAAAAGGCAACAGGCAACAGGCAATGGAAGTTTTTTGAGATTTAAAAGTGAGGAAGGGTGAAGCCGTTCGCAACAAGTTTATTAAAGGTTTTACCTATTTATTCCTACAAATGTACTAATATCTCTATCTGCGCTACATTAAAAATGAGATTTTTTAGCTTTCTGGTTCATGAGCTTATTCAATTTGCAAGCACCATTTCAACCAATGGGCGATCAGCCCCAGGCGATCGCCGAGTTGACTAAATCCCTTCAGGCAGGCAATCGTTTTCAAACTCTTTTGGGTGCTACGGGGACGGGTAAAACCTTTTCCATCGCTCATACCATTGCTAACGTCGAAAAACCCACATTGGTACTGGCTCATAACAAAACCCTGGCGGCGCAGCTATGTAACGAGTTGCGGCAGTTTTTTCCAAACAATGCCGTAGAGTATTTTATTAGTTATTACGACTACTATCAGCCAGAAGCATATATTCCCGTCAGCGATACCTATATTGAAAAGACCGCTTCGATTAACGACGAAATCGATATGTTGCGTCACTCGGCAACGCGATCGCTTTTTGAACGCCGAGATGTAATTGTGGTGGCTTCCATTAGTTGTATCTATGGTTTGGGTATACCTTCAGAGTATCTTAAAGCGGCAGTTCCGTTACGTATGGGCATGGAAGTAAATCAGCGTGAATTGCTTAGAGATTTAGTGTCGGTACAGTATTCTCGTAACGATATCGAACTCGAACGGGGCAGATTTCGGGTTAAGGGAGATGTATTAGAAATCGTTCCTGCTTATGAAGATCGCATTATCAGAATTGAGTTTTTTGGCGATGAGATTGAGGCACTGCGCTATGTCGATCCAGTTACAGGAGAGATTTTACAAAGTTTGAATGGCATCAATATATATCCCGCCCGTCACTTTGTTACGCCAGAAGAAAGATTAGAGCAAGCCTGTCTGGATATTCAAGCCGAACTAGACGCTCGTTTAATCGAGTTAGAAAACCAAAACAAACTTTTAGAAGCTCAAAGACTGTCACAACGCGCCCGTTACGATTTAGAACTATTACGAGAAGTAGGATACTGCAACGGCGTAGAAAACTATTCGCGACATCTAGCAGGTAGAAAGCCAGGTGAACCTCCAGAATGTCTGATCGACTATTTTCCCGATGATTGGCTATTAGTTGTCGATGAGTCGCACGTTACCGTACCGCAAATTCGGGGTATGTATAACGGCGATCGCTCGCGAAAAATGGTGTTAATCGAACACGGCTTTCGTCTGCCTTCGGCAGCTGATAATCGTCCTTTAAAATCCGATGAATTTTGGCAGAAAGTCAATCAATGCGTTTTGGTTTCTGCTACCCCTGGTAAATGGGAATTCGAGCAGTCAGAAGATCGGGTAATCGAGCAGATTATTCGTCCTACAGGAGTAATCGATCCCGAAATTATGGTGCGCCCTACCGATGGACAAGTAGACGATCTTTTAGGAGAAATTAAAGAGCGTGTTACCAAGCAAGAACGAGTTTTGATTACTACTCTAACTAAAAGAATGGCAGAAGATCTGAGCGAATATTTTAACGAACGAGATATTAAAGTACAGTATCTTCACTCGGAAATTAAATCGATCGAGCGGATTGAAATTTTACAGGCTTTGAGAAATGGTGAGTTTGATGTTTTAATTGGCGTTAACCTTCTAAGAGAGGGATTGGATCTACCTGAAGTATCTTTAGTAGCAATTTTAGATGCCGATAAAGAAGGCTTTTTGCGATCGGAAAGTTCGATTATTCAGACTATAGGTAGAGCCGCACGTCATGTTCGCGGAGAGGCAATTTTATACGCCGACAATTTAACCAATAGCATGGCAAGGGCGATTGAAGAAACGGAAAGAAGACGTAATATTCAGGTTGCCTACAACAAAAGGCACAATATTACCCCCAAACCAATTATCAAAAAAGGTGACAATGCGATTCTGGCTTTCTTAGATATTTCTCGTCGCTTAAATAAAGAGCAGTTAGAAGAAATTTACGAAAATTCCAACGAACTCTCTTTAGAACAAATTCCCGATTTGATAGAGCAGCTAGAAGCCAAAATGAAAGAAGCTGCCAAAAATTTAGAATTTGAAGAAGCAGCAAAATATCGCGATCGCATTCAAAATCTACGCGATAAATTATTAGGCAAAAAACGTATCTAAATTCATCTCGTACGGACGTTTCATGGAACGTCCTCTACTACTTTTTGTAAATGATCGACCGCCTACCAGCTACCAACTCTCGCCAATTAGCTTTTCTCGCCTTAAAAAATGTTTACCAACAGCAGGCATATACCGACATTGCCTTAGATCGCGTTTTGCGAAACCAGTCTATTGAAAGACAAGATCGCGGTTTGGTTTGCGAACTGGTGTATGGAGTAGTACGCCGCCAGCGAACCCTGGATGCTTTAATCGATCGCCTGGGCAAAAAAAATGCCCGACAGCAACCTTTAGATTTGCGAATTATCTTACACTTAGGTTTGTATCAATTACGCTATAGCGATCGCATTCCCCCCTCGGCGGCGGTAAACACCAGCGTCGAACTTGCCAAAGCCAACGGTTTAAACAAGCTAGCGGGGGTAGTAAACGGTATATTGCGTGAATATCTCCGACAGGCAGAACATGGCGATCCCTTGCGGCTTCCAGAAGATACCGTACAAAGGTTGGGTATTTTACACAGCTTTCCCGACTGGATCGTTAAAACTTGGTTAGAACAACTGTCATTTACTGAAGCTGAGAAACTAGCGATGTGGTTCAACCAGTCGCCGCATATCGATCTGCGAGTTAATATTCTCAAAACTACAGTAGCAGAAGTAACGGCTGCTTTAAAAGCTAAGGGTGTATCCGTGTCCCCCATGCCGCATTTACCTCAAGCTTTGCGGATTAATAATAGTACGGGAGAAATTACTTCTTTACCAGGATATAAAGAAGGCTGGTGGGTAGTGCAAGACAGCAGCGCACAACTAGTAAGCCATTTTCTCGATCCCCAGCCTGGAGAAACGATTATCGATGCCTGTGCCGCACCAGGAGGAAAAACCACTCATATTGCCGAATTAATGAGCGATCGCGGGTTCGTTATTGCTTGCGATCGCGCTACCAAACGCCTGGAAAAAGTTAGAGCTAACGCCGCACGCTTACAGTTAAAATCTATTACAATACAAACGGGTGACAGTCGTAACTTAACACAATTTAAAGAAACAGGCGATCGAGTCTTATTAGACGCACCCTGTTCTGGTTTGGGGACTTTAGGCAAACGTCCCGACATTCGTTGGCGACATCCAGAGGCAATTGATAAACTTGTTGAGTTACAAAAGGAACTGTTAGCAGAAGTAGCAACCTGGGTAAAACCAAACGGTGTTTTGGTATATGCCACTTGTACTCTCAACTATGTAGAAAATAAAAAAGTAATACAAACTTTTTTAAAACACAATCCTAATTGGAGAGTACAATTACCTATGGCTTCATCTCCCGCCAGTCATTTTGTCGATCCAGAAGGCTGGATCGAAATTTATCCTCACCATAACAATATGGACGGATTTTTCATGGTGAAGTTACAAAAAATTTTGTAGTCTGCCAATAGACACAGTAGAAAAAATGAAAACATTACTTAAAATTTTAATTGGTGCTGCTTGGATAGACGGCATTATTCAACCAGAAGAAAGAAGATATTTACGTCGCGTGGCGCAAGAATTTCAACTGGCAAACGATCCCGAAATTAGACCTTTATTGTCAGAACTGCGTCCCGTACAGCCTATAGAATGCTATCAGTGGTTAGAAGATTATTTAGGAGAAGATCATTCTCACGAAGACTATTTGGAGTTGCTAGAAAAAATTAGTGGCTTGATCTACAGCGACGGCTATGTTGATATTCGCGAAGCCAAACTAATTGAAAAGATCGAGCATTTAGATTCTGCCAACGAATCTAACAAAAAGATATTTAATAAACTATTGAGAAAAATTCAAAAGCTATATCGGTCGGCAATGGAACAGCATGTATGATTGGGTAGCGAGTAGCGAGTAGCGAGTAGCGAGTAGCGAGTAATGATTAATGAAAAGATTTTGTGTGGCGATCTCAATTTCTAAAAGTTAACCATGAATTTTGGGACACATAAAAGAAAACTAGTAGAATCTCTTCAGATTGCGCTAGATAAAGATAAGAAAAGATGACGTGGACGATATACAGTATAGTTATCACTACTATTACTACATACCACAAAGTAAAGTATTTAAAGAAAGTGCTTTAGGTAATAGCAATCTTGATGCAGAAAATGTAAAAGCATCAGATATCCGCATCGCTAAAATATCCGAGCTTAATATTAATCCTTGCCAACTAAGATAGAGAATGTGAAACAAAAAGATACTCTAAGTCAAATTAAGTTTATTCTGCTTTTCCCTATATTTTACCCTACCAACTAAATTACGATTCTTATCTATATTCGTTTTATCCAGTAAGCTCTAGCTAGGATAATTGATGACTCTTAACATAGGCTAATTTTGTGGAACCCGAACATAATACTCCCATCGAACATCAAAATGTTCCTCAAGCTCATCAAGGATTACACAGTTTTTTGTATAGTTCTGATGATGAACATAATGTCGATCGCAATTCCATTGTCTTAGATTCTGATGGAACAGCCATAGTAACGGTGTCAGAGTGGCAAAACCAGACGGAAAATACTAAAGTTGCAGGGGTTTATGCAGTTTTAGACAGAGAACGCATTTATCAGTATATTGGTTATTCCAGGGATGTCCTACGTTCTCTAAAAGGACACATTATCCAAAACGGCGCAGAAGTTTGCGCTTTTATTCGAGTCAAAACTATTAAGTTTCCCAAGCGTCAAGCGATGGAAACAGTAAAAGATGAATGGTTGGCTGAGTTAAATTATACTCCAATCGGCAATACAACTAAGTTAGGTACATGGGCGAGTACAATTGGCGAAGCAGCTAAAGCTACCATGACAGAAGCGGAAAAAAATACTTACGAAGAAAAGAAATTGAAACTAAGAAAAGCAATGGCAGATGCGACTCTTACTGATGAACTAGCAGCGCAAGACACACAAAGCGAAGCCGAACTCAAGCGTCGTCATAAATTAGAAGCAGCAATTAAAAACGACGATTGGAGTTCGGTAATTGAGTCTTAATTTGTTCTCTTACCCGAAGATAGAGAATCAGAAGAACTAACTCTATGCGTTCTCTATCAAGAAATGAACGGCAAAAGATTAACCAGATTTAAAAAACTGTAAGCCACTTGAGAAGAGAGTTTTAGAAGTTATTGGTAAGCCATGGGATAAAAAATAGGACAATTTTGTTTTTATTTTGTCAAAAGTGTTAGTATTAAGGCTGAGAATCAACAGATTAACGATTAGGTTTGTATTCAGTATCTACAGGTTTTTTCCGTACAGTATTGAGCTATTTCTTTTCCAATAATCCTGTCTCTCTAAACCCAAGACTCATTGAGAAGACAATTAAAATATGTCAATTTACGTAGGCAATCTATCTTACGAAGTTAATTCAGAAGACTTAAACGAAGTCTTCGCTGAATATGGAACTGTTAAACGGGTTCATATTCCTAGCGATCGCGAAACAGGTCGTCCAAGAGGATTTGCATTTGTCGAGATGGAATCGGAAGCTAATGAAGACGAAGCTATCAAAGCTCTAGATGGAGCAGAATGGATGGATCGTCAGCTAAAAGTTAATAAAGCTAGACCTCGCGAAGATAATAGAAATCGTGGTGGACGAAACAACCGTTTCTAAGCTTTGCAATTAAACTAAAAAATCGACGCTTCTAAAAACGAGTAGATTAGTCTACGTCACTTTTTTAGGGGCGCTTTGTTGTTTGAATATAAAAGAATTAGCAATGTTATCGAGAAATTTGTTTGGCGATATCGATACAGGTATAAATATCGGCAGTAGTTTTTATTGCCAAATTATTGATATGAGTCTTACTGGCTCGATAACCAGCATCTTGTAAGGCTTTGATTAACTGCGATCGCCTGGGAAGATCTAGCTTACCTCGTTTACCAATTTCACCTAAAGTATAAAAGTAAGGCGGAGTATCTATTTCTGCTGCCAGCTTGGACAGTAATTTTTCTGCTTCTTGCCACTGCCACTGTTGCGCCATACTCAGCAAACGCTCGATATATGGTTTTTGATGCAGTTCTCCCTGCCACATCGCGCCACTTAAAATTACTGAAGGATTGGGACAGCTACAGCTAACTTTACCCAATTTACGCCAGGTAACTGTTTGGTAATTGCCACAACTATGACAGTAGGCGATAAAACCATAATTTTTAGTAGTTAGCTTGGGTTTATGAATTAATCGCAGCATCAAACGATAGGTTTTGCCCGTAAACAGCGAAAATAAAGGTTCGATCCCCAAACCTTTGGTAGCCGCCTGCTGCTGTACGCTACCAATTAACAATCTTAAAGCCTGTTCGTGAGCGGCAGGATGGGAACGAGCGATCGCCCCATAAGCTGCTAAACTATTTTCTGGTAGATGACCCGTTAGAGTACGTCCGTCAGTGCTGGTAAGGTACATCAGACCGCCAATTTTTGTCGCCCACAGCATCGTACTTAGATAGGGAGCGGCAGTACCAAAACAGTCTACATCAACCAAATCGTAATAGTCTCGGTGAGAGTAACACTCAAAAAAAACTCGATGCGCGTCGAAGTTAGTTAGTCGAAAAGATGCGATCGCAGGAGCTAAATTTTGTTGCAGCAGAGAATGTAATTCGGGATTACCTTCATTTATCCATAAGTAATCGGCATGGCTTTCCAGGCAATAGCGCAAACTGCGAACTCCACAACCTGCCAAAGTATCCAATATTCTCAGGCTGCCATTATCCTGACGATAGGCAGCAGCAGCTAAAATACCCAAATCCCTCACTATTTTGGTTTGAGGGTTATAAAAGGCGTTGCCTATCTGAAATTTTGCTTTACCTTCTGTCTGCCAAAGAAAAAGAATCTGTTTTATCCGATTTTATGGTCATTTAATTGATGATACCGTTTTCAAGTGAGTTGACGAGTCAATATTAGCAGAGTAGCTTTGACTTAGACTTAGAGTGGCATCAAGGCGTTTGCGGCTAGCAAGCGTCTTTTTTTTGATAGTAAAAACATTCCTTGCACGGTCCTTGAGGATTAACTGCACAGCGAATATAAGGAGAACGAGCATTATACAGACAACTGAGATCGCCAATATAGCGTTTGCTTAGTGTTCGACGGCGATCGCGATAATAAACAGCAAACAAATCGCGATCGCGATATGAATTGAGTGTCCGAAACTGTCTGAGTCGCTCTTGCCACCTACGATTGAGTTTCTGCAAGATAAATAAATAAGTCAAAGCGGGTAAAATGCCAAGAACTAAGAGGATACCTAGCTTCAGAGCAACCAGATGAGATAAACCATTAGTCATTATTATGTACGAAAAATATGGCACGGCGGAATATGTTTATTTTCTTATAGGTAGAGAGAAGTTTCTAAGGTTGACTCAATAAATCTGGCAAAAGAAAGCCTCGTTCGACCTGCTGTAATTTAATGTTTTTAGCTTGCAGTGCTGTTTGTAAAACTTTCATGGCTCTTTCTGGCTTTCCTTTGCCGCAAAAAAATAAATCGGCAGCAAAATAACCGTGTTCGGGCCAGGTATGGATAGCTATATGAGATTCGGCTAAAGTAGCTGTAGCTGTTATGCCTTGCGGACTAAATTGATGTACGCAGAGATCGATAATTGTACCTTCTCCTGCCGCAACTGCTGCAAGCAAAGCCCGACGTATTTGTTGGGGATCGTTTAATAGTGCTGCTGGTGCCTGCCAAGCATCTAACACCAAATGAGTTCCTATTTTGTTCACAGGCTGGCATACCCTCCAACTATCTTCGAGCGAGCTATGGTAAGTATTAGACGTAGCATAAATAAACGCCTTTTAAGATTAAAGCTTAATTTTATTCGGCAAAGACACGCTATTATCGTGAGAATACTACTATTGTAGCCGTGTACTTTTTATTCTTTAATTTAGCTACTGGCGATCGCTAGCAAATCTCGCCGTTCTTTCATTGCGATCTCGCTCGACGTAAACTAGATTAAAAATCTGGCTAAATTACACTGCTTGTTAAACGCTTTGATTATTGATACAGTCAGATCGGAGACAAGTTTTTTTTTACCAGACTTTATCTTTAAAAGATAATATGTCTAAATTACAAGCTTTGATTTTTGATGTTGATGGAACTTTAGCCAATACCGAAGAAGATGGGCATCGGGTGGCATTCAATCATGCTTTTGAAAAAGCCGAGCTAGATTGGCACTGGAAGAGAGATTTGTATAGAGAACTTTTGGCTATTTCGGGAGGAAAAGAAAGAATTAAATTTTATCTCCAGCAACAGCATCCCGCTATTAAATTCGATAAAGATATTAAAGATTTTATTGCCGACCTTCACCAAATTAAAAGTCAATATTATCAACAACTACTTGCATCGGGAAAAATTTCCTTTCGTACGGGAGTTAAAAGATTAATTAGCGCAGCCAAAGCAGAGTCGATAAGATTGGCTATAGCTACAACTAGCAGTTTAGAAAGTACGGAGGCTTTAATTCGGCATTTTCATCCCGACTGGTTTGAAGTTATTGCTGCAGGCGATATCGTTCCCCACAAAAAACCTGCACCAGATATCTACAATTACGTTTTAGAACAGATGAACTTATCGCCAAAAAACTGTTTGGTGTTTGAAGATTCTCAACACGGTTTGCAAGCTGCGATCGCTGCTGGAATAAAAACCATCGTTACCGTTAATGACTATACCAAAGAGCAAGATTTTAGCGAAGCGGCATTAATTTTAAATCATTTGGGAGAACCAGAACAACCTTTTGAGATTTTACAGGGAGATTGCCAAAATCATAGCTATTTGGATATCGACAGTTTGAAGAAATTACTATGATTTTGCCGTAAGTAAGAAACAAATATTTAAAATGTCATTACCTATTATTCTTCAGCCTAGTGAAGGCAAGTCAGTAACAATTGGTACCAGTACCTGTACCTTTAAACTAACGGGAAAAGACACTCACGGTCATTTTGGTCTGTTTGAGTTTACCTTAGAACCAGAAACCGACGGTGCCAGTCCTCATATCCACAAAGAAATGACCGAGACATTTTATGTTTTAGAAGGTGAAGTAGAGTTGGTATTGGGACAGGAAAAAATAACTGCTGTGTCAGGAACTTTAATGAATGTTCCCGAAAATACCCGTCACGGTTTTTCCAATCCTAGCTCGATGCCAGCTAAAATGTTGATTATGTTTTGTCCTGCCGACTCGCGAGAGCAATACTTTGAAGGATTAGCCGAATTAACTAAAGACGGACGAAAACCAACCCAGAAAGAACTATTAGAATTAACGCAAAAATTCGACCAGTATCCCGCCTAAAGTTAGAGTTAGAGTTATTTCCAACTTTTAAGGCGATCGCTTTTCCTAATAGCGATCGCGAAAATAACAAAAATGCAAAAGTTTGGCTAAATTAAAGTTTTTAGTATCTTGCTACTTTATATGACTACGAATTTATTTTCTCTGCCTATTAAAATACCCATTTTTAAGATAGAAAACTTTTGCAGACGCAACCATATTAATAAACTATCTCTGTTTGGTTCTGTATTGAGAGATGATTTTACAGCGAACAGCGATGTCGATCTTTTGGTTGAGTTTCAAGAGGGAAAAACTCCAGGCTTGGCTATTATCGATCTACAAGACGAGTTATCAGAAATAATAGGGCGTGAAGTAGATTTGAGAACTCCACACGAATTGAGTCATTTTTTTAGAGATAGAGTGTTAAGCGAAGCTGTACCAATATATGACCAAGTCAGACGATTTAACCAGATTCAAACACATACAACAAGCAGCAAAAGAAGCAATTAGTTTTGTTGAAGGTCGGAGTCGAAAAGATCTAGATAAAGAGCGAATGTTGTCTTTAGCCTTGGTAAGATTAATTGAAATTATTGGAGAAGCCGCAAATAATATTTCTTCTCAGAAGCAAGAACAATACTCCGAAATTCCTTGGAGGCGAATAATAGGAATGAGAAATCGCTTAATTTACGCGTATTTTGAAGTGGATTTAGAAATAGTTTGGCAAGTAGTAACTAAAGATTTGCCAACTATATTGCCACAGATAGAAGCTGCTATATCGAAATTAAAAGATTGAAATAGATTTTTTGCTAAATATTAAGCTTTCGCCTGCGAATTATACAAATCATCTCATCTAGCAAATTGCTGAAGTAAATAAAGATAAAACTTTTCGCGATCTACTTCTGTCATCACTTTAATTTTTCTACCGCCAGATTTAATAATGGTTCTGCCTTGACTCGCACCCTGAGTAATAATGTCGGTTTCTTTTTCCTCAAGATTATAAAACTCAGGGTGAGCTAAATAAGTTGTAGCTAAAATATCCCAACAGTAATAGTTTTGCGGAATTGCCAGCGCGTAACACATACCCGCTAAATCTGAGAGTGGATATTTTCTTTGTTTGGATAGCTGACGAATTAGAGCGGGAGTAACGGGAACGGTATTAGTTAAATCTAAAGGACAAAGAGTAACAGGAATTTCTGTATCCCAAATTTGTTTGGCGGCAATAGGATCCCAATAAACATTCCATTCTGCCGAACCGTCGTGTTCCATAGCAAAGACTTTTTCGACGTTACCACTAACACTTAACGCGCCTCCCATCCAGACAAGTTCGGCAATTTTGTTAGTTATCTGCGGTTCTGTAGCGATCGCTTCGGCTATGGTAGTTAAAGGACCAGTTACCATTAGAATCACTGGTTCTGGTGCGTTTTGTAATTGAGTAATAATAAATTCTTGTCCCGTTATCGAAACTGGTGCTGTAACTAGTTCTCGTTCGTTAAGTAAGGGAAAATTATCGATAATCAGACAGTCGCGACGAAATTCGGGAGGGAAGGGGTTTAAACCACGAACGGTACTTTCAACTACAGGAACTTCAGTTCGTTCCATTAGCTGAATAATTTTACGGCTAACGCTCACTGCGGCTTTACCATAGCAGTCAGCAGGGGTAACTACAATTCCTAAAGGTTTGACATCTGCCATAGTCAACAACAGCATCATCGAGAGGAAATCATCGATCGCGCCATCGTGATCCATCAATACTAGTTTTTTCGTCATCTTGCTTTACCAAAGCCCAAGCTTTAAGATAGCAAAGATCTATTTTGCATCAGCATCTCTTTCCGAACGAACGCTTAAATAGCGATCGCGACGAATCGTTTGCAGTACCGAACTTATAGTGGTTTCTAATTCACCAAGAGTAGTTAAAATTTGTCCTCCCATTTCTAAAGCTGCTTCAAATTCTGGCTGTACCACTTCTTTCGCACCCATTTGAGTTAAAACATCGATTTCGCTGTTGTTGTGGGTACGAACTACTATGTCTAGTTTGGGAGCTAGCTTAAGAGCGTGTTCGAGTAAGATACGGGTGCTGGAAGGATCGGGAAGGGCGATCGCTAAAGCCTTAGCTTTGGGTAGATGTGCTTTTTCTAAAACTAGTTCCGAATCAGCATCGCCAAACACATAGGGAATTTTTTCCTGTCGCAAACGTCTGACCGCGGCTTCGCTATTTTCAATTGCCAAAACGTTAAAACCACGATCGCGCAAAATTTTAACGATTACCTGTCCGACTCTCCCATAMCCTGCCACTACTACATGGTCGCAGATAGTTTCGGGAACTGCTATGCCTCGATTTTGTTGTCTGCGTTTTAAATAACTGGCGATCGCTGGTACGCTTGCCAGCCTACGAGCAATTTGCGGTGAAAACTTCATTTCAATGGGAGTCAGGATTAAAGTTATTGCCGTAGTACCAATTAGCAATAAATACTGTTCCTGAGTAATTAATTCCGATTCAAATCCTACCAAAGCAAGTACGAAAGAAAATTCTCCAATTTGATTTAGTCCCAAAGCCGAGATTACTGCGGTTTTAAACGAATAGCCAAATTGCCAGACAATGGGAAAAACAATTATTGCTTTAGCAATTTGCACCAAAGCAACTAAGCCAACAATAATCCCAAAGTTCTGCCACAAAATATCGGGATCGATTAACATACCAATGGAAGCAAAAAACAGGCTGGCAAAGGTATCCCGTAACGGTATCACTTTAGCCAAAGCGCGGTCTGAATAATCGATTTCGGAAATAGTCAACCCCGCCACAAAAGCCCCCATTTCAATTGACAGACCGAGGCTGGCGGTCACTAAGGCAACACCCAAACACAAAGCAATTGTAGTTAATAAAAACAATTCGCTATTTTCAGTTTGCGCTACAGTTTTCATCAACGAGGGAACTACCCAATAGCCAAATGCTATAGCACTGGCAAAAAACAACACCGCTTTTAAAACGGCTATAGCCAAAGCGGGAACAAGATTATTTGGTTCGTCGAGAGCGGGTAGTATAGCCAGCATTAAACCTAAAGCCAGATCTTGGGCAATTAGAATGGCTAGCATGATTTGCCCATGAATCGTATCGACTTCGCCCCTTTCTGTTAGAGTTTTCAGCACCACTGCCGTAGAAGAGAGAGACAGAATTGCTCCCAGAAAAATTCCTCTTATTGGTGACGATACCCAACCGCCTAGTAGAGCCAAAATAGCTACTAGAAGAATGGTAGAGCCAATTTGCAGTAAACTACCTTTAATAGCAATGTCTTTAACCCGTCTTAGTTCTGCAAGAGAAAATTCCACTCCCAAAGCAAACAGTAAAAAAGCTACGCCAATTTCTGCCAAAGATTCGATTTGTTCTGTTTGCCCGATCAGTCCCAAACCAAAAGGACCGATTGCCAGACCACAAGCGAGATAGCCTAAAAGAACTGGTTGTCTCAGACGATTGACGATAAAGCCACCTAGTGCCGAAGCAGCTAAGACAACTGTAAGATCTCGAACCAAAATATCTACGCCTGCCATTAAGTTTAGAGAGTTAACGTCTGTTTTCCCTTCGATTTTAATCAACCTGGTTACATGTACTTGGGTTTTTACCAATTCGATCGCAATTTTCAATAGTTCAGTTTGCAGTACATAAAAATTAAGTATTTTTGTTTAACCGATCGTTACAACAAACAACTAAAGAACGATTGCCAAAGCACTTAATAAGGGTTATTTATTAGATAAATAAAAAAAATATATAATATCCAGGGATAAATTATGCCCGACAATACCGATTATCCAAACGCTACAATTTTTCAGAAAGCGAACTTGATTAGAAGACAGGCAGCCTATCGTAACTGGCATCGCCACAAATCACAACGCTACATTTTACGTACTCAATTGGGTTTTGCAGGTTTAAAAAGTTCTCGTCCCCAAGCTTGCATTGGCTGTGTCAACTATCACGGGCAAGCTTACGGTCAAACCTTAGCTACTCGCACCAAATTAATATGTGCCATTCATCCTTATGGCTGGCTGCGATCGCCATACTGTCCTGACTGGGAAGGACAAACTAATTGAAAGACATTTAGCATTTAGCAATATTCATTGTTCGATGAGTTTTAATAAGGCAATGAAAATTATTCAATCTTCTTGCCTTTCCAAATTTGACAGGGGAAGCGGTAGATCGAATTTTTTCTTTGATGCTAAAAAAGTATTATTCTCGGTTCTCGGCACTTACATCGCGTAGTGTTCGATCTCCAGTCTCTCGGTTTGGTTCAGCCACACGAAGTATACTTGCAAGACAAATTTGGCAGGCTCAGAAAAGCGATCGCAGCAAACTAATATTTAATGTGACGAGAAAGTGACGCATCTTGTTGGCAAACGCAACTCAAAACATTTAAGCCTTTGTTAATAGCTTGCTATTAAAAAAAACGCGATCGCGCCATCTACTCTCATGTGAGTGCTGCAACTCAACTCAACAAAATATACAACGTCATTTTTTGGTCATCTTTAGCCTCAACACTAATAGTGTAAAAGTTGTAGAAGACAATGAAGATGACTAACTCTCAATTAAAACAAGGTGTTGGCATTTTTTCCGATCGCCAGCAGCTAATCAAAGCCTGTCAAGAATTACGCCAGCATGAATTTTTACCCAAAAATGTTGCTGCCCTACCTGCAACTGAAGGTGCAATGAAGGGTGCGATCGCGGGAGGCTCTACAGGTGGATTACTCGCACTTATAGGAGGCTTGAGCGCGATGTTAATTCCTGGAGTTGGTTTACCTCTGGCTGCCGAATCTTTGTTAACAGTTGCGGCAGGAACGGGTTTCAGTTCTGCAGTGGGTGGTTTCATCGGAGGAATACGGGGTTGGTTCTTGCCCGAAGAAGTTGCTCGCATCTATCGAGAAAAAGTTTTAAAGGGTAATTATATAATTATCGTTCGAGGCAGCCAAACAGAGCTATAGCGAGCTTATTCGTTGCTGACTAATTACAAAATTAGAGAATGGCAAGTATACGATTTGTCCCAATCCGCAGTTAAAGAAATTTGGCAAAAATCTGAGTAGTTAAATTCTATCTGACAAGGGGAGCATCCCATTTTGGAAGAAAAACAGAAGAAGTAGAGAAATAGAAGCAATGGCGGTCAAACTATAAGAAGACTTGAGTAGATAAAAAGATTAATGACTCCATCAGAAAAAGCTCGTGTTCAAGAGTGCGTTCAAGAACTATCAGAGATTTTGTATCGTAATACTCCATCAGACAATCGCGCTTCGCGATTCGCCGGAC